>PGXI01000153.1 GCA_002839125.1 Tenericutes bacterium HGW-Tenericutes-5 | reverse complement strand
AGACATGGATCCAAATGGATCATTAGCAATGCCTGTTGCGACTATAGGTATCATTAATTCAATTAATAATGCAAATATTATTTCTAGATACTCATCAACTTATGATGGTATTAGTGGACATGCAAATGTTTTTGCTGGAGGGTTAGTTACATTTAACGATGGGGACATCCAAAACTCAGCAAATATGGGTGATGTTAGATTCCAAAATACAAGTAACATTGATACAAGTAATGTTACATTTAATACAGATGCAACTTCTGGTGGATCAACGACAAAATATAGATATGGAACAATTGTTGGCGGGATTGCATCGGCTGTATTAAGCGATAAATCAAGAATATATGACTCGAGTAATAGCGGAACAATCTTAGGCGTATCTAAGAACTTTTCTCGTGCTGGAGGTATTTTAGGTTTAGCGATTTATAGAGAATTAGAATACGGTAATTTATTAACAATATATAGCGTAGGTTCGAGTATTACATCTAGAACAACATATGCTAATATTCAAGATTCCATATTGTCTAATTGTATTAACTATGGAGATGTAGCAGCCTTAACGATTACTGTTTCAATCTATACAACTGCAACAGAACGTGTTACAGTAGAAGATAATCTTTTTGATATCACTCAACCTGTTGAAGGATATTATTATTATGGATATGCAACAAGAGACTACGGTAGTTACACATACATCTATACAAGAAGTGGAACAGAAGAAAGACCTGGTATTAATGCATCAGCGGGCGGGGTTATTGGGTATGGTCTATCTGTCATGAGACGTATGATGAATCACGGTCAAATTAGTTCGACAGATGTTGCTGGTGGCGTAGTTGGAGCAACCGTTGTTATTGACTCTTCTCAATATGTTCAAATCGATACAGCAATTAACTACGGTACTGTAAGAGCATTCGATAAAGGTACATCACAAAGTGGTTATGCTAACTTTAATAGTACTGATATTATGGATTATGAAACCATTAGAGATCATTTTTATGCTGTTGATGATGAATATATTTTCCCTGATACCCTATCTGATATAAGAATTTTCCCAGAAAATAAAAGAGGTATTGGTGGTATTTTTGGCCGTCTGCAACGCGGATCTGGACTTCGCATGTATGGCGCAAATGATTCAAACTCGACATTTAACTTCATCGTCAATATGGATCCTAATGTTGATTTGATTGG
>PGXI01000051.1 GCA_002839125.1 Tenericutes bacterium HGW-Tenericutes-5 | reverse complement strand
ATCAAAAAATAGATGTGGTTAAAGCTACCGGAGGCGCAACCGTCAATAATTACTTAATGCAGTTTCAAGCTGATATCATGAATACAAAAGTAGAAAGACCGTTTATCATGGAAACTACTGCCTTAGGCGCTGCTTATCTAGCTGGTATTGCTTCAGGTTATTGGCAAAATATAGAAGATATAAAACGCAGTAAAAAAGAAGACACTGCTTATCAACCAAAGATGGAAGAAGCTTTAAGAAAAAGACTTCTTAAGGGTTGGAAATTAGCAGTAGAAGCTACAAGACATTTTAAAATTTAGTTTTAATTTAAAACTATTTCCAAATGGTGTTGACACCCCCCGCTTCAAAGTGTTATAATCTAGGCTGTAAAAATATAATGTAAGCGCTTAAGAGTCTAGAGTGAAGCAGGAGAGCACATAGTTTGTGTTTGTTTGGCTTGACTTTTTTATTTGCAAAAAATTAGGGGATTATATAAAAATTTATATAAAATTTAAAAGAAAGAAAAGAGAAAAGGAGAAATTATGTTAAAGAACTTATCAAAGCCATTAAAATGGCTAGTATTGCTACTAGTAGTAATACTTGTATCTAGTTTATTTGCTTCATTGGTTCAAAACTCATTCTGGTCTGTAAAAGTAGACACAATCAGTTTTGAAACTCCAAATGGTGAATTAGCAGGTTATCTTTATATGCCAAAAGGTGTAGATGAAGATAATCCAGCTCCAGCAGTTGTATTAACACATGGTTATTTAAACAATGCGGAAATGCAAATGATTCCTGCTATTGAATTATCAAAAAGAGGTTATGTAGTTTTAGCCTTCAGCATGTATGATCATGGTGATTCAACATGGGAAACTCCAGCAGCTTTTAGATTCTTCGTTAATGCAGTTAGCGACGCGGCTAACTACATGTACGAACAAGATTATGTTTTAAAAGATGCTGATGGTAATGGAATGATCGCAGTAAGTGGTCACTCAATGGGTGGTTTTTCATCAATCTATGCACTTGTTTTTGATGAAATGCAAGCTGGTGTTTCTGGATACAGAAAAATCGCTGTAGGTTTACCAGTAGGTGCTGATTTCCGTTATATCGGTGTACCAGAAGCTTGGAATATGTTATCTACAAGATCTGTAGGTTTCATCGCTGCACAATGGGATCAATTCTTCTTTGATAATTCAGGGCTTAACACCGGAAGTGTTAGACACAAAGACTTTACTGAAGATGCTGTAGGTTTACAATTCTTAGGTAGAGATGATGAAGGAACAGCTGACCAAGGTGTATTTTATGAAAAAGATGGTGGTCAAAGAGTAATTTACACTCCAGATGAAACTCATCCACAAAACCATTGGTCACTCACAACTGGTAGAGATACTATTACATTCATGGAAGAATCTTTCACTTATCAATTAGATTTACATAATTTAGGCGAATTAGCTGATTATGGAATTTCTACTGGTTCAACAAGTCAAACATGGTGGTTGAAAGAAGTATTTACACTAATAGCGATGATTGCTTTATTTGCATTAGTATTCCCATTATTCGCTCTTATTTCTAAACTTCCAGTATTCAATAAAGTATTCGCTAAAGAAACAGCTGAAGGTGTTGTTTTAGAAGAAAACAATAAAACAGCAAAAGTTTTCAAGACTGTTGCTATCTTAGCTACTACCTTTATTGCGATGTTCTATCTAACAACCTTTATGGACCGTTCAGCAGGACTTTTGGTTCTAGCTGATGTTATGTTCTATATCATTGGTGCAGCAGCTTTATTCGTTCTATTAGTTTGGGTAGCTGCAGTTGCTAAAAATGATGAAGCTTCAATTAAATTAGCACAAAAAGTTACAACAGGCGCATTTGTAGTAGCATTTGTTGCTTTAGCATACCGTTGGTTATTAATCAACAAGCAAATTATCACTAACAGTATTTATTGGAGTGCTCCTTCAATCAATACAATCGCATACTGGGCTATTGCTTCAGCAGGTTTAATCCTTCTAGTAGTATTCATTACAACTCCAGTATTCAACTATGGTAAAAACGTATCTAATCCTTATGGTTTAAAAGCTAGTTGGGTTCAAGTAGGAACAAGTCTTTTAACAGCTATCGCTGTAGCGGCTGGTTTATTATTTGTAGTTGCATTAGTAGAATGGATTTTCTTAACAGACTTCAGAATCTATGCATTCGCAGTTAAAATCTTCAACTCTCAACAATTCGTTGCGGCTTTAAGATACATGCCATTATTATTGATTTATTACTTCGCAGCTGGTGTTACAATATTTGTTAACACAAGAAACTGCAAAGGTATTAAAGGCGATTTATTAGCAGCTTTCTTATTAGTAGGACCAATCATTTTCTTCTTACTATATCAATACGGTGTATTATACGCTACTGGCGTAGCTGCTTATCCAAGTTTCTCATTAAGTTCAATTCTAGCAGTAGGTTTAGTAATTCCTCTATCTGTAGCTGGAGTTATCTTAAGAAGATTCTCAATTAAAACTGGTAATGTTTGGACAGGTGTTTTCTTTACAACTATCTTCTTTACCTTAATTACCTTAGCTAATACAGCAGTTTATTTATTAAGCATTGCATAAACAAATCCCTTTTTAGTAACAAATAAAACACCCAGGTTTTTTTGACCTGGGTGTTTTATTGACAAAAAATATATGTTATAATAAAAAAAGTTTATTTTTAATAACAAGGAGGATATGTTTTGCTTAAAAGAATTTATTTTTTATTTTTTATATTGTTTTCATTAACCTTTTTATTTGGTTGTAATAAGACTACTACAATTGTCACAACAACTGTAGAATCAACAAACACTACAAAAACAGAAGCGGTTGTTACACTAGAAAATTCCTATATTCAAATGACAAGGGTTTTTGATGATGTTTTTATTGGCGATGTAATAACTCTTCCAATAGATGTTTATGAAGAAAAAGTTTTTGTTGGTTGGAGCGACGGTAATGAATATTATTATGGTGATTTTCTAGTAGAACAATCAATTACTTTAACAGCTGTATATGAAGAATTTGATGATGTTTTTGAATACATGATACATCCGGAAACTTTTGAAATATCAATTGAAGGCTACTCAGGTAATGCCAAATACTTACGCATTCCTGAAAGTTTCAATCGGAATAAAGTCTATGCAATTAACTCATATGCTTTTGAAGGTAGTTCTATAATAGAAGTAGAGATTCCTGTAGGTGTTACCCGTATTAATACCAGTGCTTTTACAGATTCTCTTAACTTACAAAAGATAAGTTTCTATGGAGGCTATTCTGGTGAGGTAAAAAAAATTATATCTAGTCAGGAATATGACGATATAATCCAAGAAAATCAAAGTGATTGTCAAATTATAGAAGATAATGAAACATCTTGGAAATTCAGTGAAGGCTGTCCAATCACTGAAGTCTTAAGTGTTTCCGAAGTTGTATATGTACCCGATTTAGGTTCGTTTTATTCTTATGAAGTTATGGTTGATATTAGATATTATGATGATATATCTTTTTATCATAATTTTAATATGTCCGCTTTCGCAAACCTTCCTAGTCTAACTACATTTGAATTCCCGGAAAGATTGAATTTCTTTGAACCGCAAATCTTCAGTAATACCCCTAATTTAATCAATCTTGTATTTGAAGGTAATGATACCTATCAAACGATTAATAATGTTGTTTATATAAAGGGTATATATAATGAAGAACTTCCAAATGAAGATCAATACCGTCTAGTCTATTATCCACCGGCTTTAAAAGCGACAGAATTTACTGTACCAGATAATGTATTTGTTATAAGTCAAGGGGCTTTTATGGAGAATAATTATCTTGAGGTAATTAATCTACCTAAAAACTTGATGAACCTTGGCACTAGAGCCTTTAGCCTAACACCGAATTTAAAAGAAATAAATATATCTGATGAAAATGAAGCTTATTACACAATAGATGGAGTACTTTATGCCGGAGATTTTTTATTAACATATCCACCGGCAAAAACAGATAAAATCTATATTTTACCGGAAAATATTAGAATGATAGCCCCTTCAGCTTTTTATGGCCAAAGATATTTAATTGACATTGGTTTTAATGACGGATTAGAACGGATTGGATATGATGTCTTTAGCGAGACACAGAAAATAAAAATCTTAAATATTCCGAGTTCGGTAGTTTTTATGGATTCTCTTTATTATCGCAATAGTTCAATTGAAGTGGTTATTATTAACCGCAGTGTAGTAACTGATGGTTCAATAACGAATATTAGAACTCCTAGAGCTCATGATATCCCAACATTTTATGTTCCTGATGATTCATTTGATGATTACCGGATGGATAGAGATTGGTCGACGATATATATCTATATTGAAAAATTATCTGAACTAAGTAATAGTTAAGCTTTAAGAAACTGATTATGTTAAGATAAAAGACTTACAACACGTAAGTCTTTTTTTCATGATTATTTTTTCTCTTGTTTTCGCTTATCGTTTATAGCATCAAGTATCATTTCATCAATGAGATACTTTCCATCAGTTTTATTAATTTCCATCATTCTCGCTTCATTAATAATACCCGATAGAGCGACCTTTAAAAAGATTCTCGGTATCTTCACAAGCTTTTCACAAGCTTTATCAGTAAACTCATACTCAGGGTCAATTCTTGAAGCTGCGTACTTAACGGAGTTTAAATCTAATAATGGTTTCTCTGGTATTTTAACTCCGATTGGCTTTTTGAACTTAGAATACCAAAAATGAGTAGAATCACGGTAACCATAGTCAACTGGAACTTTTGGGAAATTATTTTTATTAACACCATAAACAATGGCATTATGATATTTCTCTTTCAAAAGTATCTTATCAATCTTGAGAATGAAATGAGCTCCATATTTGCTTGTAATACCATTAAAACTGCGGTATGGCGGATCGATTCCTTCTAGTATATTGACTCTTTTTTGATCCTCAAAAGCATTCTCTAATTCACTGTCCCAGGTACATTCAAAGACTTGAAAAGCTTCAGATAATATTTTCGGTCACTTTCCTTCGGCTAAACCGTCTTCAAATTCTAAAAACGTATTTGCCATTTTCTCTTTCGAGGTTTCACCTGGGAAACCTAGTCTTACTGTCTCAACAAAAAGTGACTTGTCATCAGCTAAGAAGTTTAAAGCACATTTACCGGTTTTTAGTATATTTTGGGCAGTATTAGAACTATTACGACATTCAAGTAACATAGCGTAATATGATTTTCCTGCAATGTAATACGGAAAACAAAGTGAGTAAGCACCTAATGAAGTTTCTCCATCTTCACCAAGGGTAGAAATTAGAATTGTTGGCATAGGGAAAAAAGCAGAAGTTTGATAAAAATTATCGACGATTCGCAAATCTTTAAATGATGACATATAAGTTTATCCTTTTTTTAGTATTTTATTCTCTATTAAGATTATACAACTTTGTTAATATTTTTATACATTAAATTAGGAAAAAAACTTATTAAATCATAAGCATCATTGGTTTAATGGTATAATAATATTGACTAGATAAGGAGTGATGTAAATGTTGAAGAAAATATTACTATTGATTTTATTTGTGGGTATCTCACTAAGCGTTATAGCTTGCGGTGAGTCTTCATCAACCGCAATAACATCCACCAATCTGATTTCAACTACCACAACCGATGAAAGACCGATTTTGATCGATGAGGCCTATGAAAATCTAATCACAAACTTACCAACAGAATTCTCACTTGATATAATCTTACCAGATATACCAAATGAAGATTTTTTAGTTGAATATTTTGTCGATAATAACAAATTAGTTGATAATACACTTAATTATGTAGCACAAGGTTTTGATGAAATAATTGACGTTGAAATAAGAATTACTTATAAATCCTACACTAAAGAATACACATTTGAAATCTTAATGTTAAGAGATGAAGATTTATATAATCAAGAACTTACTAATCAAAGATTTAGTGAAATAATCGAAGAAGTAAGAACCTTCATCCCAGAGGTGTTAGTTTCTGATTTCACTATTCCAGAAATTGATATACCAGGTGCCGAAATTTTAATTTCAACATCAGATGCAACTATCTATAATAACCGTTTAATCTTCACTTTCCCTGATTATGATGAGGAAGTTAACTTAAGTATTCAAATAGAATATAATCGTGAAACAAGAAATTATCAATTGCCAGTAATTTTCTCTAATTTCAGTAATTTGCTTAAAATACCAGAAATCTATATTTTAACCGATGAATCAGCCCCTATAGAAACTAAAGAAGATTATGTATATGGCTATTTAGATATGTTTAGTTATGACCAATATAACAATTCTATCTTAGAACTTGGTGGCATAAGAATGAGAATTAAACTAAGAGGTAATTCAACGCTTGTCATGCCAAAAAAACCTTACAAGATTAAGTTTGATGAAAAACAAAACATGTTGAGTGAGTACCAAGAAAAAGAATGGGTTTTATTAGCTAATTTCGCCGATCAGACTTTAGTAAGAAACGCAGTTGCTTACCAAATGGCTAATGATTTAGATATGGCATTTTCACCGATGGTAAGATTTGTGGATTTATATATAAATAATGTTTATCAAGGAAATTATTTATTATCAGATCAAATTGAAGTTTCTACAAATAGAGTTAATGTCGAAGAAAAATCACCTAATATGGATACCGGTTATTTAATCGAATTTGATAAACGTCTTTATGATGAAGGGCTTGAAGTAACTGAAGAAAACTTCTTTTTAATTGAAGGTATTCCTTTTGTGATTAAATCACCGGATATTGAAGACGATCATTATAATAACGACCAATATCTTTTCATTGAAAGTTACATGAGAACTGTATATGACACATTAAGAGACAAAGAAGATTATTCATTATATATCGATGAAGCATCATTCATTGATTGGTTTATTGTCAGTGAAGTGATGAAGAATGTTGATAGTGGTTATTCAAGTGTGTATTTCCATAAAGATGCTGGCGGTTTATTAAAAATGGGTCCGGTTTGGGATTTTGATTTATCAAGCGGAAATTATGGACACTTACAAGAGGACTTAAGAGGTCCAATCGGTTGGTATACACCTAGACCTGATAAGAATGTTTTCTTTATGTACTTATTAGAATATGAAGGGTTTAAAACTGCTTTAAAACAAAGATGGAATGAAGTATATGAAACAGTTATTTTACAAGCATTAGAGAATGTATATTTATTCGCAGATAGTATTGCTAGATCAAGATCAATGAATTTTGATATGTGGGATATAATCGGTAAGTATGAAGATTGGTTTATCTCACCTGAAATCTTAGCTTTAGATACTTATGAAGAACAGTTGTTTTTCTTATATGACTTTTTAGACACAAGAATGACTTGGTTAAATCAAGAGATTAATGCTTTTTAATAATTTATAAAAGAAAAAGTTAGTAAGGTTGTGATGGCCTTACTAACTTTTTTGTTGTCTTTAATTATTTAAGTGTTTGTCTAACAAAGTATAACACTTTGTCATAAAAAGCTACATGAGCTTCAAGGATTGCTACAGTAACAAAATCATCTTCACTATCAGCAATTATTCTTACTTCCATAGCTAATTCTTTTAAGTACCCATAGTCATTGAATACACTTTTGAATGCATCTTCTGTAGAAATATCTTTACTTGCAAGTTCTTTGATTTTTGATGTTTCAAGATATTCTTTATTAGAAGCTTTTGGATAGCCCTGAAGCATTTTGATTCTTTCAGCTACCTCATCGTATTTTTCAAATACATCATCATAAAGTTCTTCTAGGTAAACATGGACTTGTTTAAAAGCTTTGCCTGTAACATTCCAATGTAAGTTATGTAATCTTGTGTTCATTACCGCTAAATCAGATAGGTATTGATTTAGCAAATCTACTGTTTTATTCATATAATGTCCTCCTTTTTAATACATCTATATTATACCAAATTTAGATGCTTTTTTCAAATAAACGGCTCAGTAATAAAGATGTTATTTCGAGGTTGTTTTGCTTATTATTTACGTGTATAATAATAGATATTCTATCGCTTTTTAGGAGGTCTAAACTTTGAGTAATTTTGCCAAAAATATTAGAAGATTAAGAAATGAAGTTGGTATTACCCAACAACAATTAGCAGATAAGATTCATGTGTCTAATTCTTTAGTTTCGCATTGGGAAAAAGGTGATAGAGAACCAAAGCCACAAGAGTTAATCGCTCTTGCGAAATATTTTGGTTGTACTACAGATGCTTTATTTAATGATGATACTATAAAAGCTGATATATCTAAACCAAGACAGGTAGTTCAAGTTAAAGATTTTAAAAAAGATTTAAGGATTAAATATCTTATTATAAAAGCTTTATTCGTTTTAATATCTGTCTGTGTAATATTATTTTTTCCTAACGGAAGTCAAAGTTTTACTGTTGGATTTTTTCTTGTTTTTGCAGGTGTAATTGTTGTTGATATATTTTCCTGTTTTTATAGTAAGAGTTATGTAAAAACTTATAATGTTGATGTAGATTTTGAAGTTAAGTTTTTAAATCGGTTAGATAAGAAAGAAACATCAAAAGATTGGAGTTTTAAGATGGTTTTTACTTTCTTTTTGTTTATCGCAAGTATTATTGCTTTACCAATTATCTTTTTGTTAATTCAAAACAATAATCCTGATGTAGCATTAACGATTATATCAGTAATTATTACTTTATCTATCTTTAGTAATTTTGTGTCTTTAATCATCTATGAGTTTAAGGACCACCTTAAACGTGAAGAAGTTGCATATATGGAATTTAACTATAGACTTAGATTGTTTTTAAGAAAGACATTAATAGTTATTTATGATTTTGTTTTTATAGTAGTGTATACTATGATGATATATTATGGAAGAAATAACATTGAAATGAATAATCTATGGACCGCCCTTTTCTTCCCTCCAGCATTGGTTGTTGTTAGTCATTTGCTTTATATTATAGAATTAGATTCATTGATTGCTTTTAAAATAAATATCTTATAATTTGACAGTTCGTGGAATCTCTTGACAGTGGTCTTGAGGTTCTTTTTTTCTTGCCTTTTTCAGGTAATATTAACTTAAAGTTATTATTTACAGGGAAAGAGAGGAAGAAAAAAGCATGATCTTAAAATATGGTTTGCATGAGGAGGGGATTAAATATATTGATGATGTTGAAAGTGGTCTATCGTGTGGGTGCAGGTGTATGTCATGTGGTGAGGAGTTAATAGCTAGAAACGGTGGAGAGGTAAATGAACATCACTTTGCCCATAGAAACTCAAAATTATGCAAGGGGATTAAGTTAGATGTAAGTACTTATCTTTTAAAAGAAGCTTTGGAAGAAAAAAAAGAATTATTGTTACCGAAGTCATATATAAAAATTGATTCATGTGATTCAAAGCTTTTAATAGAAGATGAAAGATTAGTTAAAATTAATAAAATTATTGAGTTTAATAAAAATGTCATTAGAGTTTTAACCGATGAGTATATTGAAATCACTATTTTAGTAAGACTTAAGAAGGGTAAGTTGAAAATAGATTTTGATTTAACTAATAATAATGCTATTGAAGTTGTAATTGATGCTTCTAGTATGGAAACAAAAGAAGATATATTTCTTACAAATGCGGCAGCTGAAAGCAGAGGTGGTGCAGGTATAAAAGCAGCACAAACCATTGTAGACCATAAGGTTGATGTATTGTTGACTCCGAGATGCGGTGAAAATGCTGCAGAGGTTCTAAAAGCCGGAGATACAAAAATCTACAAAACAATAGGTGGTACAGCCCTAGAAAATATAAACGCTTATTTGTCCGGAAAACTGTCAGAACTTCATGAGATTCATGCAGGGTTTCATGGACATGGAGAAAACTAGTATGAAGATTGCCGTACTAAGTGGCAAAGGCGGTACAGGCAAGACATTGGTATCTGTCAATCTGGCTGCCGTAGCCAAACAATCGGTATATATAGATTGTGATGTTGAAGAACCCAATGGCCATCTATTTTTAAAACCGGTCGAGGTCGTGGAAGAAAAAATAACCATTAAAATGCCGGAGGTCGATCATAATTTATGTAATGGGTGTCGCAAGTGCGTTGATTTTTGTAAGTTTAATGCCTTGGCCTATATTAAAGATCAACTGATTGTATTTGAAGAAGTCTGTCATT
>PGXI01000050.1 GCA_002839125.1 Tenericutes bacterium HGW-Tenericutes-5 | reverse complement strand
TCAATACCCTTTGGAAACTGTTCGTTGAACATTACCTTAACAAAACTTAAGAAATCTTCTTCCATAGCGTAATATTCTAAATAGACATTTAAGACATGATTAAGTTTATATCTAGCGATCGTATCTAACCATAATTGTTTCGTAATTGCTTTTACGGGACGTTTCATCTTAAAGAATATCACTTTATACTCTTGAATAATCTTTAACTCCATCATCTCTTCGATTAAATACTTATTAGTTTCTTTATTAATCATATCCCAAATTGTTTTGGCGTTATTATAAAGACTGATGTCAAAACAATTATTTAAGTCGCTATAAGCTTTAATATATCTAATTGTCCCTGGTAAATCATTTTTCAAACAATACTCAATCAACTTTAAATAAATATCTTTAGCCCGGTGGAAATGGTCTCTTACAAACAAACTTTCTAACTCATGAAGGTAAGAAAATATCTCTAAAACATTCTCATCAATCAGATAATCAACTAAAACTCTACCAAAGATATCCGGTTCTTCAATCACGGTCTCCCGGCTATAATTTCTTTTAAACTCAGCTAATCCTCTTCTAGCTAATGCTTGATAAGGTGAATCGTACTCTTCCGCGTCACTTCTTTTACAGTTAAGAATATCTTCCACCTTCATATTAAGAAGCTCAGCGATAACGTTTAAATTCTTCCGACTGAAGGAAGATTTACCGTTAAGATTTTGTGAAACAGCGGTCTTAGTAATATTCAATTTCTGAGCTAGAGCATCTTGTGATATTTTATTTTCTTTAAGTTGGTCCTTAATAAATTGACCTACTCTTACATTATCCACAACTTCTGGCATACTTTCCTCCTATAAATAAAATTTAATTACTTAAACTTAACAATACTACCCTTATATCATACCGCTTTTAAGATGTTTTTGCAATTAAACATCGAAAAATATTTTTGCTCAAATGAAGATTAAAAAGCCTATAAATCACGCTTTTTTGATAATAAACTCAAACTAATTTCCATCACATAAAACACACGAAATAAAATGCTAGACAAAATATTTTAATGTGTTATAATATTCAAGGCAAAAAGGAGGGTTTTATGTTAGAATATATCGGCTATCTAGCTTCTGTCATCGTACTAGTCTCATTATTGATGAGTTCTGTAAAAAAGCTTAGATGGATAAACCTCTTTGGGTCTTTAACCTTTGTTATTTATGGCTTATTGATAAAAGCGTATCCAATCGCCATCCTTAACATTGGAACTGTGGGAATAAATATCTATTATTTGATTAAAATGACAAACACCAAAACTTATTTCAAAATCTTAGAAATAGATAAAAACTCTAAATACTTAGAACATTTTCTCCTCTTAAATAAAGATGATCTAAAAAACTACTTCGATATGAAAGAAATAGACGTTGACAATGCAGAAGTCAAATTCTATATCTTAAGAGACATCGTACCTGCTGGAGTATTTGTTGGAGCTAAGAAAGACAATCACACACTAGAGATTGTACTTGATTATGTATCTCCGGCATACCGCGACTTCTCAATCGGCAAATATCTTTATTCCCAAGAAAAACAATTCTTTCTCGATAAAGGCTATGACACAATGATTACTTACACCACTAATCCAGTACATATGTCTTATCTAAAGAAAATGGGATTCGAAAGATTCCCTGAACAAGACCAAGAAGATTCATTCTGTTACAAAATCACTCTTTAGACCAAAGATAAAATCGATCCTTTTAGATCGATTTTTTTATTGGTCTTATAACTTCTTCATCTTTGTTCTTTGGACTGTTAACCTTAACGCTAACTTCATAAAGGTCCATCTCATCTTCACTATAAGGAACCAATACTCTTTTTAATATCTCACTATTTCTAATCTTTGGATCAAGCCAAATCTTCATCTTGTCTTCATCCAAAATAACTGGCATCCTGTCATGGATACTTGCCATTAAATTATT
The DNA here is from genome assembly GCA_002839125.1 of Tenericutes bacterium HGW-Tenericutes-5. GTDB lineage: Bacteria > Bacillota_I > Bacilli_A > Izemoplasmatales > Hujiaoplasmataceae > UBA2289. The sequence goes on along the minus strand of PGXI01000050.1, from coordinate 8,262 downwards.
AGCTTTTGTGGTTAGAATAGTTGCGGTATATTGCTTAATACCGGCCTTATCTATGAACATAGTCCAAAATCCAGCAAACCCAAAAACTTTACGGTTTTTAAGGACGAACCTATAAGGCGTTTTAACTGAAGTGCTTCTTTCCCATTCGAAAAATCCATCTGTTAAAATAATACATCGTCTTTCTAAAAAACTCTTTTTAAAAGATTTTAAACTTTCAACAGTTTCACTTCTCGCGTTGATTAATACATTTCCTTCTTCAAAGGTCTTAAAACCCCATTTAATTAAACCGATGCGGTATTTAACCCCGTCACTAACTAAAGACACCAAGTCCTCACTTGGAGCGATGTTAAACTTAGGCAGTTCAATCTCTTCTGGGATTACTTCAATATCAAAGTTATCTTGTAAATACTTTGCTAAATCTTGTTTTGAAACTGCTATTGATAATCTTCCACACATAATTTACCTCTAAATATTAAAAACATTAATAAGTGATACTTGTATTATACCGCAAGTATCACTTATTTTTTTATTTATCTACTAAATTAATCTAATTCAGTTGCCCTGTCTTGAGGTAAGATTACATTTAATAATACCCCAACAAGCGCTGCTAAACTCATATCATAAATTGAGAAAGTTCCAAAAGTGATTATTGCTTTACCTAATCCAACAACTAGCATTGCCGCAACCACGATAACATTTCTCATTGAACCTAAATTAATTCGGTTATCAATTAAAACCTTCATCCCGTTAGCAGCGATAAAACCATAAAGAATAATACTCATACCACCCATAACAGGACCAGGAATCGAAGCTATTAAAGTTGTAAAGACATTAACGAAACTAAGTAATATGGCAATTACAGCCGCTCCACCAGTAACATAAACTGAAGCAACTCTTGTCATCCCAACAACTGATGTGTTTTCTCCATAAGTTGTATTTGCTGGTCCACCAACTAATGCTGCAAAAGCAGTCGCTAAACCATCACCCATTAAAGTCTTATCAAGACCTGGATCAGTTAAGAAGTCTTTATCACAAATTTTTGATAAAACTGAATGGTCACCGATATGTTCAGCTGCCGTTACAAAAGCAATTGGTGCTATAGTTATAACTGCAGTAAGGTTGATTTTCAAGAAAGTAATATCTGTTCCTAAAACATTTACATTTCCGTCTTTAAATCCTAAGAACATAAACTCAGGAATCTTAAACCATGAACTAGGAGTTTCTAAAACTGCCAAAACATCGGTAAAATCAACAATTCCTAAGATAACAGCTAAGATATATCCACCGATAATTCCACACAAGAAAGGAATAACTTTTAAGAAGCCTTTAGCTTTAATCGCCACTAAAACCACAATTATAAACGCAAACAAAGCCACAACCATTTGTTTCCAAGTACCACCTTGTAATCCACTTGAACCCACGGCAACTGTACTTAGTCCTAGACCGATAATCATAATCATTGGACCAATAACAACAGGAGGTAAAATCTTATGTAACCAAGCAGTACCAACAAGCTTTATTAGCAAACTGATAACTACGTATACAATCCCTACCGTAAATAAACCAGTCATAGCACTTGCATAATTTCCAACACCAGTTTCAGCGAAGCCACTAACTGCAGCAACTACTCCAATATATGCAAATGAACTACCTAGATAAACCGGAACTTTTGCTTTAGTACAAAGAATATAAATCAATGTACCAACTCCTGAAGTAAACAAAGCTACACTGATTGGTAATCCCGTTGCCATTGGCACCAAAATTGTCGCCCCAAACATTGCGAACACATGTTGAAAACTTAACGCAAACCATTTCCCCTTTGAAGGTTTCTCCCTCACACCAATTAACATTTTTTCTGACATAATCTAATCTTCCTTTCTCCTATTTATTTTAAAAAAAAGATGGAATAAATTATCCATCTTTTAAAAAATTAAACTAACAATACGAATTTTATAATGAAGTTGATGACGAATAGCGCCGCCAAGATATACATTACTGGCGAAACCTCTTTTCTTCTCTTTGTTACTCCCATCATTACTGCATAAATGATAAATCCAAAAGCAATACCTTCAGCGATACTACCACTCATTAACATGATGATAATTGTTATAAATGTAGTCGCTACAACAATATTATCTTTCCAATCAATATCTTTTAATGAAGAAACCATCAAAGCTCCAACAACGATTAAAGCCATTGAAGTAACTGGAGAATAGAATACTCCATCAATGAAAACTGCATTAACAAACGAGAACAACGGATAGAACAATAAACTAACAATGAATAACAATCCAACAACTGTAGCTGCTAAACCGGTTCTAGCACCTTGTTCAATACCTGTAGTTGATTCAATATAACTTGTTACTGTAGAAGTACCAACAATCGCACCAGCAATTGTACCGATAGAATCTGCTAATAATGCTTTTTCACCATCGATTAACTCACCGTTTTCATCAAGCAATCCAGCATCATGACCAACTGCTACTAAAGTACCTGCAGTATCGAAAAAGTCAACGAATAAGAATGTGAAAATAACTGCATAAGCCATTGGCTTCGCTAAAAGTGAACCCATAGCTCCAAAAGCCTTACCAAATGTTTGACCAACATTTGCGATACTACCTAAATTGCTACCACCGATACTAGGCATGTAAGCTGCTAAAGAAGGGAAGATAACTCCTAATAAAACACCTACTAACCCAGTAACTACGATTGAAATGATAATCGCAAAACGACTGATTTTTTTATTTAATGCGTAAAGAATGAAAACTAATACCACACCAAATACTGCTAATAAAACTGTTGGATGTGCTAAGTTACCTAAAGTAACTAATGTATCTGGATGACCAACAACAATCCCTGAAGTTTTAAGACCAACAAACGCGATAAAGAAACCAATACCAGCACCAACTGCTAACTTAAGATTCTTTGGAATCGCATTCAACACTATTCTTCTAAGTCCTGTAATGGAAATAATTAAGAATAATACCCCAGAAATCAAAACTGCTGCTAAAGCTTCTTCCCAAGTAAATTGTAATTGCTTAACAACAACCCAAGTAAAGAAAGCATTAACACCCATACCAGAAGCTAGACCAACAGGATAGTTGGCATATAATCCCATGATCAAACTAGCAATAGCTGCCGCAATCGCAGTAGCCGCAAACACAGCCGCAAAATCCATTCCCGCAACACTTAGCAACCCACCGTTAACCGGTAAAATGTAAACCATTGCTAGGAAAATTGTGAGTCCGCCTAGAATTTCCTTTGAAATTGTCGAACCACGTTCACTAATCTTGAAATACTTGTTTAAACCTGATGCAATTTTTTTCACTTCAAACCTCCCTAAGATTTATTTTATTAACATTTGGCCATAAGAAAAGCCTTAGATTTTTTTCTCTAAGGCTAGGCAAACAAACTAAATAAAACAAATTAGTTCTATCATTTGAATGAATAGCCGTAGTCTTATCATTTAAGGTGACAAGGTAGAAACGTTCGAACCATATTATCGAATATATACGACCAAATATTAACTTGATTTAATTATAAACAAGAAGTTTAATTCATGCAATAAGAAATTTACACTTTTTTATGAAAACGCTTTTATTGCAAAACTACCAATCTTTCTTTTAAGTCCTTCTTAGGTTTTTCACCAGGAATTTCTAAGACTCTGCCAAATGGCATTTGGGCATTTAAAGTCCAATTCTTATTGATTCCAAATTCTTTTTTCACTTCTGCTTCAATAAGTTCATTATAATGTTGTAAACTAGCGCCTAAACCAATAGACTCCAATCCAACCCAAACATTACCTTGTAGCATTCCGTTTTGTTCTACTGCCCACTTAATGAAGTTTTCTTTATAAAGCGGGAACTTTTCAGTTAACATCTTCGTTGTTTCGCTATCGTCAAAGAACATTACTGTTCCGTAACCATTCTTGAAGGCATTAATCTTTGCTTCTGAAGTTGGAAAATCTTCTGGTTTTACAACTCTTTTAATCGCAGCCTTTACCATTTCCCAAAACTCATCATGTTTTTTATCGAACAATACAACAACTCTTTGACTCTCTGAGTTAAAGGCTGATGGTGTAAACTTTAAAGCCTCTTCAACAACTTTTAAAATATCTTCTCTTTTAACTTCTACTTGCTTATCAATCGCATAGATTGATCTTCTATTCTTTAAACTAGCAAAAAATTCCATTTTATCCTATCTCCTTTTAGTTTTTAATTATTCCTGTATTTACTAACTTTACGCCATTAGCGAGTGAATCGCTAATCGGACAAGTCTTTTCAATAAACTTTGCAAACGTCTTTAGTTCCTCTTCTGTGTTATCCGAAGTAAAATGCATCTTAAACCTGATTTCTTGAAAACCTGATCTAACTTCCGCTTTACCCATAACTCCGGCCATATCCATATCGCCTTCGATTTCTAGTGAAAAATCACTGAACTCAATATTAAACTTTTTAGCATACATACTAGCCACAATTGCTTGACAAGCACCTAAAACACTTAAAAGTGCACTCATAGGATTAATCCCTTGATTAGTACCACCCATTTTTTCTGGTTCATCAAACAAAATCTTAAAGCCATTAGCTTCAGTATCTACTTGCATGCCATCTTTTAATTTTGTTACTTTTGATGTAAATGTTGTTAACATGTGTATTCCTCCTTAACTGTAATAATTATAACATTATTTCGAATTCGAAACAAATTATTTGCTTACAAATATTATTTTGAATAAAAATAAGAGTGCAAAATCTGCACTCTTAAACTCTTATAAAGCTTCGCTGATAGTTTTTCCTTGCATATGTAATATCAAATAATCTGGTCCACCAGCTTTTGAATCGGTACCGCTCATATTGAATCCACCAAATGGTTGATAACCAACAATCGCTCCCGTACATTTTCTATTGAAATATAAATTACCAACATGGAAATCTTCTCTAGCCATTTCTAAATGTTCTCTTGCTTGAGAAATAACTGCACCGGTTAGACCATATTCAGTATTATTAACAACATCTAAACCTTCTTTAAAAGATTTTACCTTTGTTACTGCTAATACTGGTCCAAAGATTTCTTCTTGCATAAGTCTTGCCATAGGGTCAACATCGATGAATACGGTTGGATTAATAAAATAACCTGTTTCATCGCTTGAAGTTCCACCTGTTAATAGTTTACCTTCTGTTTTACCAATTTCAATATACTCATTAATCTTTTTAAAAGCTAATGAATCGTTTACCGGTCCCATATTATTATTAAAGTCTTCAGGATTACCAACTCTAATCTTTTCAGTTTTTTCTTTAATTAATCTAACCACTTCATCATAAACATTTTCATGAATTATCGCTCTTGAACAAGCAGAACACTTCTGTCCTGAAAAACCAAAAGCACTCTTAACGATAGAATCAGCTGCTAATTCTGTGTCGATATTATCATCAACTAAAATAGCATCTTTACCACCCATTTCAGCGATTACTCTCTTAAGCCAAATTTGACCTTTTACAACCTTAGCGGCTTCTTCATAAATTTGTAAACCTACTTGTTTAGATCCGGTGAATGAGATAAATCTAGTCTTCGGATGCTTAACAATAAAATCGCCTGTTTCACTACCTCTACCAGGAATAAAGTTAACTACTCCTTTTGGCATACCTGCTTCTTCCAAAATCTCTAACAACTTAAAAGCAATAACTTGAGTAGTTGATGCTGGTTTTAACAATACTGTATTACCAGCAACAATAGCCGCAGAAGTCATACCAGTAAGAATAGCTAATGGGAAGTTCCAAGGAGCGATTACCGCACCAACGCCTAGAGGAATATAACGATATTCATTTCTTTCAATATCTCTTCTACTTAAAACTACATCATCGATTCTTTCCAAATTCAACATTTGTCTTCCATAATACTCTAAGAAGTCAATTGCTTCCGCTGTATCTGCGTCAGCTTCAGGCCATGGTTTACCAGCTTCTAAAGTCATTAAAGCGGATAGTTCATGTTTACGTCTTTTCATAATGTTAGCTGCTTTAAAAAGCACGTCAGCTCTCACCTTAGGATTGGTTTTCTTCCAAATTTCAAATGCTTTTAAAGCACTGTCCATCGCAAGTTCTGCCTCTTTAATACCTGCTTGCGCGATTTCACCAATCACCTCTTTGTGATTTGCTGGGTTAAGCGATTTGATGAATCTATCGGTAAAGATTCTTTCGCCATTGATAATCAAAGGATATTTTTTTCCTAAATAACCTCTAACTTTTGCCAAACCTTCCTTGTATAATTTTTGATTCTTTTCACAAGAAAAATTGGTCAATTCTTCGGTTCTGTAATCATAAATTGCCATAATAAATTCTCCTTTCTTATACCACTGAATGTTCAAAGACAGTGATGTCTTTGTCTTTAAATCGATCAATATGCAACTCATTCGCATATTCATCTAGTGTTTTTTCTAAAATAATCTCTGTTAATAATTCACCGGTTATTGGTGCGAACATAAACCCATGCCCACTAAATCCGCAAGCCATATAAAAGCCTTTTAATTCTTTAGTATCGCTAATAATCGGTTGACGATCAGGACTGATATTATACGATCCTCCCCAAGTTCTAATCACTCTCAGTTTAGCAACTTCTGGTAAAATATGCAACACCGTTTTTGCCATCTCATCCAAGAACTCCCAAGAAGAGCTGATATCATGCGAGATTTCTGCATAAGGATTTGATCTACCCATTAGAAACGATCCATGAGGTACTTGTTGACAGTAAATGTTCTTCGAAAAACTCATTACCATCGGACCTTGTAAAGGCTTAGATCTTTCCGTTACTAAAATCTCATGATTTTCGGAGAATACCGGGATTTCCACGCCTGCCATAAGTCCGATTTCTTTGGCATATCCACCCGCTGCGTTTAACACTTTATCGGTAATGTATTCACCTTTATCAGTAACTACTTTTTTAATTGTTTTCTCTTCAATAACTATCGCTTTAACCTCTTCATAGAAGTGGAAATTAACCCCTAATTTTTTGGCAGCTAAATAATAAGCTTCACTCATTAAAAACGGATTAACATGACCATCGGTCTTACAATATGTTGCGCTGATGAAACTATCTTTGTTTAAATGAGGAACAACTTTAAGTGCTTCTTCAACCGTTAATTTAACAGTTGGAATTCCTAAAGAATTCTGTAACTTAACATTCTTTTCAAACTGTAAATCTTCTTCTTCAGTTGTTGCTAAAATTAAATAACCTTCTTGTTTAAATTCGATATCTTTATGGTAACCCAATTCTTCATTAGCTCTACCAAAAAACTCAATACTCTTTTTTGCTAAAATACAATTCATCTTCGTTGACCATTGTTGTCTCACTCCTGCGCCACATCTTCCGGTAGAGCCATTTGTGAAATAACCTTTGTCGATGACATGAATATCTTGCATACCTTCTTTTGCCAAATTATAAGCAGTGCTTAAACCACTGATACCTGCACCAATGATAACAATACTAGCCTTATTCATTTTCTTCACCCTTAAGAGCCTGCTTAGCAATTGCTTCTAAACTTACCCCAGTTACAAGCGGTCTAGTCTTTTGAAACAAAACATCTTCTTTTCTCATTCCTAAAAACTTAGCAATCTCGGCTTGAATCAAATGCGAACATGTTTGACCTTGACAAGGACCCATACCTACTCTTAAAATTCTTTTAATGTCTTCTACTGTAGTATAACCACTTTCTAAACAATCATGGACATCTTGTAAAGAAATATCCTCACAGCGACAAATTATGATATCCTTCTTACTCATAGTTTACTCCTAATAGTCGCAAATTCATAAAGAAACGGTTGTTCAATTGATACCGTAACAATCGTTGTCCGGTCCTTTGTCTTCTTAACATTTTCAATCATACAATGTTTATCTAAAACATCACCATAACGATTAGCAGCACTCCACTTTTCACCAACAACCGGTAATGGTAAAAGTTCATAAGGAATTTTAAAATATGCCTTACCATCTTTAATCATCGCAACCATTATCGCGAGTCCTGGACAAGCTTGAGCACAGATTCCACAACCAGTACATTTATTAAAATCAATCCTTGGAATTTGATTAATATCGCTACCGATATAAATCGCATCAAAAGGACAACTTGTCTCACATGGATTACAAGGAATTTCTTTATAACACTCGATGATTGCTTTAGGTCTTACTAAAACATCTTTAGCAGGGAACTTTGATTTTACTAATTCAATAGTGGCTGCGCCAGTTTTCTCAATCATAAATCTCCCCCACCTTCTT
>PGXI01000049.1 GCA_002839125.1 Tenericutes bacterium HGW-Tenericutes-5 | reverse complement strand
TCCTAAAGTATAAACAGTTTCTTCTGAAACATCGTTTAAATTGTCGTTTTCATCAAAGTAGAAAGTATCAATAGTAGTATAAACATCAACGATATCGCCATTTAAGTCTTTTAAACTTTCGTCATTGTAAGTGAAACCTTTGTAAACAGCTAATTTCGAATCAATTTCAGCCAAGTGGAACATTCTTAAAACTGCTAGAGCATCTTCTCTACTAGTAAAACGAATGTTGATAGCTTTCATATCTTCGAAGTAAGAACTGATGAATGCAGTAGCGACTTCAGTTTCTGTTAATTCTCCTAAATAAGCTTCATAAGCATATTTTTCTCTAGCGATTAAAAGGCTTGCATAAGCGTCTTCTTTACCTTCGTAACCAGCTAAAACCATTGATCTTGCGAAATCTTCTTCCATAGATAACTTATCTTCAGGGTCGATTTCAAGAATTGTTTCCTCATCTTTAGTGCCATAAGTTAATTGTAAAATCTTATCGGCAATTTCAGTTTCGGTTACTTCATCAAGATATTCGGTTAATAATGTAGCATCCACCATCATAAGTAATTGTTGGATACCATTATTTGATTTAATTTGTTCATAAATTTCTGCGTTGGTAATGGTGTAGATTACATTGCCTTCAGAGTCCAATCTTTCGTAGAAAACTTCATTTGGGTTTTCAACGCTTGGGATTTGGGTGTTCCCAACTGTAACAGCTAGGACTACTGCGCCTATAACTACAGCCAAGACAACCGATCCGATAATGATAATCTTTTTTAATAATGGGTTATTCATGTTTTTGTCACTCCTTAATAATTTTCGCAATATATATCATATCATTTTTTATGTGTAAAAACAACAAAAATATTGTTAATGTTTTGTGATAAAATCGAGATTTCATGATTATTTTGGTTTTATTTTCTACTTTCAATTTAAAATTTGAAAATTAACATTTTTATAGTCAATGTAAAACCGCGGTATTTACAGTATTTCCATAATTTGATAAAATTTAATAAAAATATGAATATAATAACTAAAAATACGACAATAATATTGACAAAGGCTGGTCTTAATAATATAATATACTCGTAAATAGCAAAACTAGTGAAAGCTAGTGACGCAAAGCTATAGGGCCTTCTTCTAGATGGTAGCCAGTTGCCGTTGTCTTTAGGACGAGGGCATTTTTTATTTCTTATTAAGAAAAGAAGATGCTCGAAAGTGATAGACAAGGGCTTTTTTGTATAAAAGACACTTTAAGAAAGGTAAAGAAAATATGTTTGAACGAACTAGAAAACAATATATATTTTCTTTGATTTTGTTAGTTTTAGCAATTTCATCTTTTGTCTTTGTTACATATGCTTGGTTTACTACTAGATTAGAACAAAATATCGATTATGAAACCGATATGGGTGTTGTTGATGTTGAACTCGATATTTATTTCCATGATGGCTCATCAAGACTAATGTCTGCTTCACAAGTAGAGATTGCTCCTGGAGTTTATAAGCCGGGGGTTTATTTAGTTAATATCGATAATGAGACTGCTGATGATTTTATTGAAAATTTAAGAATAGATGTTGCAGTACAAAGTAATGTTCCAACATATTTTAGAGTAAAAATATATAAACAATTAACTCTTACATATACTGACTATTTAGGAGGTGTTACTGAGTTATCTGTTTATATGAATGATGATATTATGCGAGAATTAACACTTTTTTATGGATCTAATTGGTACATTGATTCTTATGAAACTGCTTATTATTATGACATTAATAATGATATTAGAGATTCTTCAGGCACTGTTTTATATGAGTTTGTTAGTACCGGGGTTTATACTGATGCGGCAACGCAAACAGAAGATTTTTATATAAAATCAGCAGGTAATCTTGAAGATGCGGATGTTGATGGAAACCTTGTAATTAGGGGTTCAAATATTCTCAATTCACAAGATGAAGCCATAGCTTATGAAAGTCGTTATTTTAACTATATTTATTATCAATCATCAGTTAATACTTTAACAACTATACCTTTAATAGTGGCGTTTCCACCTACAGTGAATTTTGGTTCTTATCCAGATGGATACTCATTACAGATTGGTATAACAGTTGAAGCAGTACAAGCGCTAGGTGGCCCAGAAAATGTTTGGGGTCTTGCAACACCACCTTGGGGCGGAAGTTGGTAGGTGAAAATATGAAAAATAATCTATTTAAACTATCAATTATAAAACATAGCTTAGTGGTATTAGTCGCTATGCTTTTTGCACTTTTAAATATTGGTTTCTTTGTGGAAATAACAGAAGCTTTACCTAATCAATTGGATCCAAGCCGATTTGTAATTTTTGATGGTACTTATGATTGGGACGATACAATTGTTGATAAAACAGAAAGCACCGATTATATAACATATACGGAATATAGAAGTACAATTTGTACTGCTGGAGCTTCATCTTGCGATACTACAAAAATTATTCGTTTTGACACTGCGGAAGAACTTTATCGTTTTTCTGTAGATGTGTCTTTCTCTGAAGTTTACATTACCGGTAATCCAACTGAAGATGTGAAGTTGAGTGATGCTAAGATAGAAGAAGTATTGGATCAACACTATGTTTTGGGTAGAGATATCGATTATTCAGTAATGAAATCAAAAACATTTATCCCGATAGGATATATCTTCGCTGATGCCAATCCAGTTAGTCAAAGTTTTTATGAAAGATATTTTACGGGAATATTTGATGGACAAGGATTTGAGATAAAAAATCTTTACCTTTCTGGACATGAATATTTAATTTATGAAGATACCTCAAATCCAGAAACTATTGACATAGCAATGACTGAATATTATGGTATGTTTAATTATAATGCAGGTATTATCAGAAACATTGGTTTTATTGATATGTATACTGAGTTATTAGAAATGCATCCCGATTTAACAAAGCTAACAAATGTTGTTGGGTTTAATATGCCAGATCCAAAAACTTGGACAGGTTCGAATTTTACAACATATGGTTCCGTTGAAAATATTTATGTAATTGACAATAGAACTAGTGTTACTCAAGCGGGTATTAGATATTTAGTAGGTACATCGTCAGAAGATTTTGAAGCCTCTGGTATTGTACATACAAATGCTGGTAATTTTGAAAACTCATATTTTGTTTCTAAAGTAGTAGTTAATGCTAACTTTATTAATAAGTTTACCATTGAACCAGTCCTTTTTAGTAATAATGGTAATGTTATTGTCGACTTGGGTGAAGTAACTCAACAGATAGTTAACGTTACTGGAAGTTCAAGTAATTTAGTTTACGATGAAGATGTTTATCTCGATGGAAATGTTGATATTAATAATGATTCAATTACTGATTTTACTGTTAAAGTGCCAGATCCTTTACTAGCAACTGGTGAACCAACTGCTGATTTGAAATCTGGAGCTTTTACTTATAATAGTGATTCATGGTATTTCTATCCAGTAGATGGTTATCCAATCTTAAAGGGCTTGGATTATGTGGGTGGAGTTTATCAAATAGACAATGCTTTTGACTTAGCATTTTTCTCAAAATTATTAAATAAAAATACCGTTCTAAATGGAACGGATTTTGCACATTCTGACTATGTTTTAACTGCAGATATTGATATGAGCATTTTAGCTCCGGGGTCATATGTTGTACCAACAAAGATTTTTTATGGCACCTTCTCAGGCGCTAATGGTGATCCTCTAGTATTGACTGATAATTTCTATATTTATGGTCTAACTATTAATGGTGGCTATTCGGTTAATAATGAGCATTATACAGGACTTTTCTCTAGACTTGGTGCTGGAGCAGAAGTAAAAGACATAATATTTTCTGAATCGACAATCAACCTAGTAAATACCAATGGTATCTATTCACAGACATTTTATATGGGTGCTATAGCTGGTAAGATGACTGGAGCTACAATTGAAAATGTTTTGTTAGACGTAACTTTAAATTTAGGAAATCAAGCCTTGAGCAAAACTTATTTAGGTAGTGTTGTTGGTGGAGGTTCTGGTATTATTAATCGCGTTTCAAATCAAGCAAATATTGATTTTGATTCTCATACATTTTCTTCTGGACAAGCAGTTCATCCTGAATATTATATTGGAGGAATTGTTGGAGCTACAGCTACTGATTCTAGTTTAAGTATATATGACAGCTTAAATACGGGTAACATTTACGGATTTGAAACTACTTCAGATATTATTTTAACGTCTGGCGTTTTAGAAATTGATGTATTTATCGGTGGAATTATCGGTAAAATTAATAATACAGAGGCCGCTATTCATAATTTAGTAGGAGTAACCAATAAAGGCGATCTTTATGCCGGTAGCGTGAAAGAAAGAACTGGTGTTCCTGCTTATCAATATGTTGGTGGCGTTTTCGGTATGCTTGAAGGTAAAGCACCAATACTTGAATCTGGAAGTTCATACAGATTCGCAAATCTTTATAATGAAGGCAATATAAATTATACATATTCAACAAATACAGCCGATGTTATTTCGGCAGGTATTGGTGTTTCGAAAACATCTGAATCGGTTGAGTATGGTCTTTTGTATAATCATGGCACGTTTGCTTATAGCGGATCAATAATAAGCCCATTTAAATATACTGCGACTATTTATGATGTAAGCACAAGTGCTATAAATATAACTTTAACCAGAGTTTATAACGGTAGTTGTACATTTGACGCTCAAGGTGTCAAAACTTCTTGTTCAAACATGAATTATGATTCTAATATTTATTCGAGTATTTCGCCGTTTATGTATTCGAATAATAACAATAATACTTTAATTAAATACTCCGTAAATTATGCAAATATTAATTTTATGAACAACTCTGGAAATACAACAATAACCATGGGAACCACTTTGAACATTGCAGGGCTTACTTTAAATACTAATGTAAATTATGAAAATGTTCATAATTATGGAGATATAAATGTTGTCAATGTAAATTTGGGTAGTAACGGATTATTCATTTCTGGTTTTTCTAAGACTTTATCAGCGAATAAATATTTAAAAGATTCTTTGAACGCAGGCAATATTAGATTCGCAGAAATAAATGGTAGTTATAGTTCTGCTAACAACATTCATGTCTCAGGTTTAGTCAACTTCAATCTAGCTGGAGATTTGCACACTCAAAATATAAATAATCAACCAATTGCAACAAAAGGTGTAATTAATTCCATAAATTCTGGAGATATAACGACTACTTATGATAGCTCAACTTATGGTGTTTTGGGAACAAAGAACACTTTTGTTGGAGGTTTAGTTACTTTCAATAAAGGTTCGATTCAAGACTCCGCAAATTTAGGTAATATATCTTTATATAATGCAGCAACAACTTCAACAACTTTTACATCGGAAACTAGTTCAACATATGCTGGTTTAGTTATTTCGTTCACAGGCGGCATTATTGCTGGTGGAGTTAGTTCAATGGTTCTTGATGGCAATTCAAGAATTTACGACTCTAGTAATAGTGGTGATGTTATTGTTAAAGCTTATCGGTTTGCAAGAGCTGGTGGAGTTTTAGGAGTATCCTTGTATCGAGAATCAAGCGCAGGCGGAATTACTTCTGGTATGGGTTTGGTTGATACAATACAAAACTCGATTCTTTCTAACAGTTTGAATTTTGGTAACATTTCAACAATAACTGCAATCCGGGCAGAATATACACTAGGAACTTATTCTACATCACAAGATTTATATATCGGAACTTCCGGTGATCCAGATGTATCTGGTTTAACTACAGACGGAACCGAAGAAAGACCACCGGTTTATGCTTCTGCTGGAGGAGTAATTGGATACGGACTTAGCATCATGAGAAATATGTTAAACCACGGAATAGTTTCCTCTACAGATGTAGCTGGTGGTGTCGTAGGCGCTACATATGTTTTGGGTAGTTCAACCACAACAGTTAACATAACAACTGCAGTTCATTACGGTAAGATTGAAGTTATCAGTAATGGTAGTTATAATTCGATTTTAGGTAATAATTTAACTTCAAACAATATTGCAAGTTATTATCAAAGTCTATCCGCTAGAGAGACTTACTTATATCCAACTGGATTTAGTCGTGAGTATCCTATGGGAAAAGCTGGATTTGGGGGGATATTTGGAAGATTACAAAGAGGGCTAAGCGGTGTTATGACCTCGACAGGCGGAAACTTTGACTTTATCGTAAACACTGATCCAAATATTGATTTGATTGGTAGATTAGACCAAGTTGTTAATTTTTCCAGTTCTTTACGTTTCTTTAGATTTCCAGACGCAATATATTATTCTGCAAAATATAATGATACCACTCAAGGCGCTTTTGCGGGATTCGTTTACACAGAAGACCCTACTATTGATTTGACTGTCACAGATATTGACTATCAAGGTTATGCTATTAGTGGTTCTAATTATATTCATAGATTTAAAATAGTTTTTACTGATAACGATGCTGATTCAAGCTTATATTGGCAGGTAGGAAATACATTTGAACAATTAAGCAGTTACAATTATTTTCATACAGTAACTACAACCACCTCTACTGAGCCGTCTTCAGGGTTTACCTTAAATACTGCATATACAAGAGGAAATGACTATTATTTAGGAATTATGCCTATTCCTTGGATAACAGAAGATCCTAATGATGTTAAATTGTCAGAAGATTGGACTGATCCTTTATTAACTGATGATGAAAGAGAATATATGTATGGGTCTTATTTTCCAATGAGAACCGATACAGATTTAACAGAGTTTATTTATTACGCTGAATACGACCTTTTAGCAGATAGATTTAGAAGTATCGCGGATGGTGGAACTGGTACTAATGTTAGAGAAAACGGTATGTACGTTCTTTCAACGACAGCAGGACAAGAGTTTGGTGCTGTTTTACCAAGAAATATTAGTCCGGCTGACATAGAATTAATCAACGAAGATTTAAATTTATCGATTACTGAGTTAGATTATAACAATTTAGCGCCTTCACAAACCAATAATCTAAATCAACAGGTAATAGATCAATATGAAGCGTTATATCAAACTCGATACAATGATAAAGCTGAATTAACAAATTCACCACTACAAAATTTAATTTTAGTAGAAGATGGCGGTAGCAATACTGTTTTGTCTTCACCAACGATAAATTACGCAACTAAAGAAATTACCTTCACGATTAGTATGGAGGCTTTTAACCCTGCTTTAACTACTGCAAGTTTCAATATCTTTGATGCTCTAATCTCTTCAAATGCATTAATAGCCTCTAGGCAAGAGGATTATTATGGACTTGATGAGTTAATAATAAGTGAGTATGTTGAAGGTTCAGACTCAAACCTTGATAATGCAATAGAAATATTTAATGGAACTGGCGAAGATGTTGATTTATCTACTTACAAAATAGAAATTTATCGAAGTGGATCCACTTCGGTTGGAACAACAATCAATTTAAGTGGAACGCTTGCCTCAGGTGATACTTATTTAATTGTAAATGATGATGCAGATCAAGAGATGTTAGATTTAGCTGATTATATTACGAATATGCAATATAACGGTGATGATGCAATAAAATTAGTCAATGGCACAACTGATATCGACACTTTATTTGTTGTTGGAGTAGATCCTGGTAATGAATGGACTTGGGGCACCAACGGAAGTTCAATGGACCGGACTTTAGTTAGAAATGCTACAACTTTATCTCCAACTACTACTTGGGACAGCGATGAATGGATTGTATACGATGCTGATACAAGGGATTATTTAGGTTTCCATAATGAATACCTAAAAGATTTGAGTTCTTTACTATATCCAGAAAGGTATGATGAAATATCTACATCATATCCTGCTTTATTAGATATAACATTACCATCTCAAAGTATCACTTCAAATACAACACCACAATCTTTAGGATACTTTAGCGTTTACTCAGAAGCATTTATCAATGATCCGATTTTTGCTGAAACTTTATATTACAACGATTATGAAGTATTTATTATTTTCACTCCAAATATTACTAATACTGGTGGAACCACTGGTATTCAATATGTTGCATTTAATGGTGGAGGGAATATTACCCTTAATACTTCGACTGAATATACTAATCCTCAACCATCAACATTAGATATTACCGCAAGGGGTGACGTGAATTATAATGGTAGTTTAAAACTTATCTTTAATGATGGAAAAGGAATTTTAAATGAAGGTTATGATTTTATTGATAACTTTACTTTATATTATATGGATGGTGTTAGTGAAGTAGAAGTTGACAGTGATCATTACTCAGTATCCTCTGTGGCAGTTACTGCTGGGGGAATATATGAAATAACCTTTAATTTTAATGACGCTTTATTAAAAGCGGGAAATTACCGAATTAAATATAGTTATTTCTCTGCTTCAACTATTTATACAGTTAACTTTGATAAAGCGGCTTCTAATCAAGCGATTATCGAGGATTTAGATTATTATTCATATAATAATGATTTCAGCCCATCAGGAACGAGTTTTACTACTTACATAAATATGGGTAAAGTTCCTAGTATTAATGGAACTACATCGAACTTCACAACACAAACAATTGATCCTTTAGATCCTTTGTACAGAGAATATTTGTCGAATACCTATTATGATATTAGTTTTATGTACGCAGATAGTTTTTCAATCTCAAATTTTGCGACTGTAACTAGAGCGCAGTTAACTAATACCACTTATAGCAATGGTTATAAAACTTATACTATCCAATATGATATTACAGCTGAAAATGGTTCAACAACTCAAACATTTACACATACAATTATTGAAAGAACAGTTGAGTTAACCGCTGCTTATAAAGATGGAAACGATGTACCGCTAAATAATATCACCACAACAAGAGAAGCTTTAACAACCAGATTTGAAATTGATTTAGGATTCGATACCTCAGATGATATGTCAGGGCCTGTCGATTACAGTGTGGAACTAACTGATCCTGAACATATTGAAATTAGTGTTGTTGGTGTAGATTTTGCTTTACAACCAATTACAAATATAGTTGGATTAACATATTCTTCTAACGACTATTTGATAATTGATATGGGTTCAGAAACTTTACCAGGAACTTATACATTTACACTTACATATAACCGTGGTGTTACTGTAGGCACAATTACTTTTGCCGAATTAGAAATTACAAAACTTGAAGGAACAAGTGCATATTTAACTGATATTAAATTTACACCGATCGCCTCAGAGTCTAAATATCCAACAATGGATATAACCAACGCTGCTAATGGTGATATAACTCAAATTTATAACCCAGCAGTTTATTTCTTTGGTATTGACTATGATGGAGCTGACGAAATTGATTATGAATACTTCAGAGTTTATGGCCAAGTTAATAACATTCCTTTGGAGTCTTACTATCCATACATGTTAGATTATTTACCTTTAGGTGCGACTGTGTCAAGATATGATCCAACCAGGTCAGACTGGTCCGCAAACGGCTATTATAGCCCTGAGGTTAATAACCTTTCAACCGATGAAGAAAAAGGCGTATTAGCTGCCGATTTCACCGAAGTTGTTGGTGAAGACAATATCTTTATTAGATATCGAGTGACTTCAGAAGATGGTAATTCACAAGTTTACTATAACATTAAAGTTAATGACATTACTTATAACGTTACTTTGATATTCGACATTTATTACTGTGATGATCAGGATGTTTGTGTATTAGCTAAGAACACTTCCGAGTTTACTGAAGTTGTTCAAATTAATGTTTATAATCTTTATGTTCATTCAAAAGATTCGACATTCGCTGATCCTAATCCAGATGAAAATAATCCATTATATTATCCTACATTTAGCCGTGTAAGCGGTGAGTATAACTCAATGACTCAATTTATCTACACTGATGGAAGCGATTATAATTACAGGTTTGGTCGTAATCGAGCTGGTTTCTATATTTTCGAAGTTATTTTGCCATACGACCAATACTTAAATGACATGTATACATATGAAATAGATTTTACAACCTTCACCTTAGATGATGTGGATGATTTAACCTTTACTTCTAGTAAAGATTACAACGGAAAATATTACTACATCACTTATTCTGAAGCTAATAGAACTAGAAGATTTGATATAAAAATATACCGAGCAGATGTAACCGGCGATAAGCCGTTTGGATTGTTTGATTTCTTTAGAACTTGGAGTTGATGTTTATGGGAAAGAAAAGTGAGAAAAAGATAAGTTTATCAAGAAGAATTGTCGCTTTGACCGTTTTTGTTGATGCAATCTTTTTAATTATTATTTCAACAGGATTTTTATTATATACTTTCTTAAT
>PGXI01000048.1 GCA_002839125.1 Tenericutes bacterium HGW-Tenericutes-5 | reverse complement strand
ATAATTAAATCAGTCATTAAATATTTTGTAAATATTTTGTAATGTAATCAAAACAGAATTTAACTGTTTCTAAACGAACTGTTTCTCGATCGCCTTCAAAGTATTTTAAGAACAATTCAATTTTTTCACCAATCATTATCCCAATATATACTTCCCCAACTTTTCTATCTTTTTCCACATTAGGTCCAGCTATGCCAGAAACAGCCACTAAGATATCAGATTTAGTTTTTTCTTTTAGACCGTCAAGCATTTCTTCGACCGTCTCAAAAGAATAAACCGAATAATCCTTTATCGTTTTTTTCTCCACATTTAATGTTTCGATTTTAGCTTCATCAGAATATACTATATAACTTTTTTCAAAAATCTTAGATGCATTAGATTCGTTTGTTAAGGAACTAGCTAAAAGTCCGCCGGTCATTGATTCAGCGAAACTTATCTTCTTTGATTTTAGTACTGATAGCTCAATAATTTGTTGAGCCAATAAACTGATATCATTTCTAAGATTTTCTTTCATAATCATTACCTCTAATTAGATATTGAATCTAAAATGAAATACGTCTCCGTCTTTAGCTCGATATTCTTTGCCTTCAAGTCTGAACTTACCCATTTCTTTGGCTTTAGATTCAGAACCAGCTATAATCAAATCTTCATAGCTGATAGTTTCAGCGCGAATAAATCCTTTTTCGAAATCACTATGAATAATTCCTGCACACTCAGGCGCTTTCATGCCATCTTTAAAAGTCCAAGCTCGAACTTCTTTTTCTCCTGCCGTAAAGAATGTTTTTAGTCCCAACACTTCATAACTAACGCTAATTAATTCATCTAGACCTGATCTTTTTATTCCAAGTTCTTCCATAAAAAAGCCCTTTTCTTCTGGATCTAATTCTTGAAGTTCTTGCTCTATTTTAGCACTAATTACGACAACATTGGCTTGATCTTTTTTGGAAACTTCTTGTACTTGTTTAACATAGATATTGTTTGAATAATCATTAATTTCACTTTCAGAAATATTGCATACATAAAGAATTGGTTTAGCTGTTAAAAAAGAGAAGTTTTTGATTAATTTCATTTCATCATCGCTTAAATCTTGAGCTCTAATTGGTATTTCGTTCTTTAATCCCTCAAGAATTTTTTCCAATAAAATATATTCTTCTACAGCTTCATTGTCTAGTTTTAATTCCGCTCTTTTTCTAATTTTTGGCATTCGTTTTTCGATAACTTCCATATCTGCAAATATCAATTCAATCATAATTGTTTCGATATCTCTTAATGGATCCACACTGCCATCAACATGAACAACATTATCATCATCAAAACATCTGATTACTTGAACAATAGCATCAGTGGTTCTAATATGCGATAAAAATTGATTACCTAGTCCCTCACCTTTAGATGCGCCTTTAACTAAACCGGCGATGTCTCTAAATTCAAAAGTTGTGTAAATGGTTTTTTTTGGATTATACAGTTTTGTCAACTTGTCAACCCTTTCGTCCGGTACTTCTACGACTCCAATGTTTGGCTCGATAGTCGCAAAAGGGTAATTTGCGGCTAAGACTTTTGCTTTAGTTATTGCATTAAAAAGGGTCGATTTACCAACGTTTGGTAAGCCGACAATCCCTGCTGTTAATCCCATAAATTCTCCTTCAATTCTTTTGACAAGTTAAATAGTTTAACTGTGTTTTTGTAGGTTCTCTGTTCAACCTCTTGATAAGAAATATTCCTAATTGTGGCTATTTCTTTAACAATATACTTCAAATTCTTCGACTCATTCGTTTTGCCTCTATTAGGTGCTGGGGCTAAATAAGGTGAGTCTGTTTCGACTAAAAGATAGTCCAAATCAATTTTCTCAGCTATCTCCTTAGGGACTTTTGCATTCTTGAATGTTACTGGTCCGGCTAAAGAAATATAGAGGTTTAAATCGGTAAATTTTTTTACATATTCAAATGATCCTGAGTAACAATGCATAACCCCAGATAATTCTTTATCTTTGTTTTCTTTGATGATTTCATATGTATCATTTATAGCATCCCGCATATGAACAACTATCGGTAATTTATATTTATTAGCTAGTTTAATTTGCTTGATAAAAAGAGCTTTTTGTTTGTCTTCAAAAGAACGGTCCCAATAATAATCAAGACCCATCTCGCCAATAGCTTTAACTTTTGGATGATTTAAGTTAGCTTCAAGCCATTCTAAATCACTTTCTTTATAATGTTTTGCTTCGCTTGGATGAATGCCGATAACCGCAAAAACTTCTTCATACATTGACGCTATGTCTAATGCCAGTTCGGAAGATTCTTTGTCATATCCTACACATACGAAGGCTTTAACACCTTCTTTTTTTGCGTTTTCGATTATCTCTTCAACACGTGGAAAAAGCTCAGTGTCATTTAAGTGAACATGAGAATCTATAATCATAAAATTACCTCGATTTAATTTAAATTGTCTAAATAAAATTTAGCTAATTTTTCTTTTGTAAATCCGAAATACTCTTGTACTTCTTCACCTTTACCGCTTCTACCAAACTCATCAATTCCATAAACGATATCCGCAAACTCATACCAACCTAAAGTTGAACCCATTTCCACAGCTATTATAAGCTTATCTTCCGGCAAGACTTCTGTTCGATAATCTCTTGATTGCTTAATAAACAATTCTCTTGAAGGCATAGAAACAACTCTAACGTTTATATTGTTTTCTTGCTTTAATAATTCCGCTGTCTCTACCGCTAATTCTACTTCAGAACCAGTAGCTAATAAAATAGCTTCGAAATCTTTACCACCATAAACAGTATAAGCACCTTTTTTGAATGTGTCATAGTTAACAGTGTAATCAACTTTAATATTTTGCCTTGTTAAAGCTATTATATTTGGTGTTTTTTTAGCTTCTAGAGCATACCTAAACGCATGTCTTACCTCATTTGCGTTTCCTGGTCTAAAAACATTGATGTTTGGCATCGCTCTAAACATTGTAAGCTGTTCTATTGGTTCATGAGTTGGACCATCTTCGCCAACTGCCACAGAATCATGTGTGAAAATATATGTCGCTGGTATATCCATTAAAGCCGCAATTCTTATTGCTGGTTTCATGTAATCTGAAAAGATAAAAAATCCACCACTAAAAGCTTTTAAGTTATGAAGAACCATACCATTGATAATGCCCGCCATAGCGTGTTCTCTAACACCAAAATTGATGTTTCTTCCGGTGCGATTATCAAAATCGAAATCACCATTGATCCCTTTAACCTTTGTAGAAGATGTTAAGTCTGCACTACCGCCAATTAAAGCTTTAGAGTGTGGAGATAATGTGTTAATTAATTTGCCGATAGTGACTCTAGTGGCTTCATTAACACTATTTTCTTGTGGTATAAGTTTATCGAAATCAATATTAATGTCATTACTCATAATTAAAGATAGTTCTAGAAATTCATTTGGGTACTTTTCTTGATACTTTACAAGATTTTCTTCCCAAATTTTATTAAGTTTTTCACCTCTAGCTTTAAATGAATTTTTGAAATCTTCGTAAACTTCTTCCGGAACAACAAATTCCTTATAGTCATAACCTAATGATTTTCTCATGTTAGCTGTTTCTTCTGTCCCAATAGGCGAACCATGTGTTTTTGAAGTTCCAGCATTTTTTGAGCCGAATCCGATTATACTTTTTACTTCTATAAACGAAGGCTTATCGCTTTTTTTAGCTTGTTCAATCGCTTTTGATAAATCTGTTAAATCATTAGGCTCATTTACTATCTGATAATCCCAATTCATTGATTCAACTTTAGCTTTTATATCTTCATTCGTAGCTAAATGTGTGGGTCCATCAAGTTGGATATCATTAGAGTCAAACAACAGAATCAACTTGCTTAATTTAAGTCTTCCGGCTAACGCCATTGCTTCCATAGCTACGCCTTCTTGTAAATCTCCATCACCACATAAAGCATATGTATAATGATCAATTACCGTTATATCTTCTTTATTGAAACTTGCGCTCAAATAACTTTCCGCAAGAGCGTTACCTACACTCATGGCAATACCTTGTCCTAAAGGTCCTGTGGTTGAATCAACTCCTGGAGTATGACCAAATTCTGGATGTCCCGGTGTAATACTTCCGAGTTGTCGGAAATCCCTTAATTCCTCAATGCTTAAATTATAACCGCACAAATGTAATGTTGCGTATAAAAGCGCGCTTCCATGACCTGCGGCTAAAAAGAATCGATCACGATTAAACCAATTAGGCTTCGTTGGATTTGCATTCAAATGTTTTGTGAATAACTCATAAACTGTTCCTGCAGCTCCCAATACTATCCCAGGATGACCTGAATTAGCCTTGTTTATCATATCTAAACCTAAGAATCTTAAAGCATTTATCGATTTTTCCATATTCTCACCTATTCTATAATAATTTTATCAACATCAATATTATATCATAGATATCTACTGATAAAAAGCATAAACAATCAGTTTATCATATGGTAATCTAGAATGATTTTCGAATAAAAAATAGCCTTTAAGAATATCTCTTAAGAGGCTATTTAGAAGTTACTCAGTCAAACTCTCTACTTGTTCCTTGACAACCAATTTATTAGAATTAAATGTTAAGGCTCCAACAAATAATATTACCAAAACAATCAAAGTGAAATATACAAACATCATCGGATCAGAAACAAAAGCGCCGTAGATTAGATAAAGCGCACCAATAGTAGCTAAAATAGGTACAATATATCTTTTGAATACTCCTAACTCCGTGAAGTTTTTGATGATATTATAATAAACCAAAATAAATGATGCATAGAGGAAAACAATTGTTAACACTGAAGTGTCCATGAAGCCTCCCCAGTAACCTTGGAAATTTCCATACCAAATTATTCCCCACAGTAAAGCAAATGCAAAACTAATCAATCCAGAAGCATAAGGTTGGTCCTTCTTTCCTAAGTTAGTGAATAGTTCAGGGAATGGTCCCACACCTTTAATACTAATCTGATACATCCCTCTAACAGAACCTAGTGTTAATCCATTTAAAGTGCCTAATACAGATATTAGAATTAGAATCGAAACTATTGACCCAAAGAAGTTTCCAAACAATCTGCTAGCTGCTAAAATCGATGTATCCAAAGATCCTGCAAGACTGATTGCTTCATCATTTGTAATAACGCCTGATAAACCAATGAAGAATAGTACATAACATAAAACGATAACTAAGGATCCACCAATTAAAGCTCTTGATAGATTTCTTTTAGGATCTTTTAACTCTTGAGTTATCGCTAGAGCTGTAATCCATCCATCATAAGCAAAAGCAGTCACGGCTACAGCTGCAGCTAAACCCGTTCCACTTGAACTTATAACCGTTGCTGGAATCCTGAAAGACTCAACTGTCGTACCGTTAATCAGACCTACTACTAATCCTACGATAGCTATTAAAATCAGTGGAACCAATTTAATGCTAGTTGCACTAACTTGCCATCTTCCAGCTAGTACCGGTGCTAATATATTTAGAACATATGAACCGACAAAATATACTCCTGCAAAAACCCAAGTTAAATTTTGTTCTAGCCCAACTAGACTATTAGTAATACTACCAGCAAGCCAAGCTAATACTCCAACAAGAATCGGAAAATAAACAAAATTAATGAACCAAGCAACTAAATAAGCTACCTTATCGCCAACAACACCTTCGACAAAATCAATTATTCCTGATTTATTTGCCTGTTTCAAAGCTACAATACCGAAAGCTAAGCTTGAGAATATTATAATTGCTCCTCCGATAATCCAAGCTAAAATTGCTGTTGTCATACTGCCCCCAGCTTTAAACAATACATCCCCTGCACTCTTAAACACTCCACTACCAATAACAATTCCTACCACCATAGCCATTGCAGTGAATACTCCAAACTTTTTTGAAGGTAATTTCATTTTCTTTCTCTCCTTTAAATTATTTTTATAGAAATAAAAAACGCTGTAGCTTAATCTACAGCGCTTAATTTAAAAATGTAATATTTTTAGCGGATATAGACAAGCATATATGAATAAACAAGCTTGTCCATTAGTCATTTAATAACTAATATCCAAACCTCGATTTTTCCACATATGATGATATGATCCACTAAATTGTAAAAACATTATTTAACCTCTCTAAAAATTTATTTTGCAAGTATGATAACAAATATGCTTATTAATGACAATAAGAAAATAAAATTATTTTCATGATAACGCTTTCTCTTAGCGATTATCTGTTTTCAAAACAAAAAAAGCATCCAAAGGGATGCTTTAAATTGATTGTTTAGTAAAATACTATTCTAAAATAGTAACTACTGATCCAGCGCCTACTGTATGTCCACCTTCACGGATTGAGAACTTAGTTCCTTGTTCTAACGCGATAGGGTGAATTAGTTCAACTTCCATTTCAATGTTATCTCCAGGCATAACCATTTCAACACCCTTAGGTAATTGGATAACGCCTGTGATATCTGTTGTACGGAAATAGAATTGAGGACGATAGTTTGAGAAGAATGGAGTATGACGTCCACCTTCGTCGTGGCTCAATACGTATACTTGTGCAGTAAATTTTGTATGAGGAGTAACGCTCTTAGGTTTAGCAATAACTTGTCCACGTTGTACCATATCTCTTGAAATACCACGTAATAATAAACCTACGTTATCTCCAGCTTGAGCGTAGTCTAATAATTTACGGAACATTTCAACACCGGTAACAACTGCTTCTTTAGTGTCTCTAATACCAATAATTTCAATCTTGTCATTAACTTTGATTTGACCACGGTCTACTCTACCAGTAACAACTGTTCCACGTCCTGTAATTGTGAACACGTCTTCAATTGGCATTAAGAATGGTTTGTCAACTGGTCTTTCAGGTAGAGGAATGTATTCATCTACTGCAGCCATTAATTCTAAGATTTTTTCTTCTTGAGCAGGATCGCCTTGAAGAGCTTTTAAAGCAGAACCAACGATAATTGGAGTATCATCTCCAGGGAAATTGTA
This sequence comes from Tenericutes bacterium HGW-Tenericutes-5, assembly GCA_002839125.1. Classification (GTDB taxonomy): domain Bacteria; phylum Bacillota_I; class Bacilli_A; order Izemoplasmatales; family Hujiaoplasmataceae; genus UBA2289. The sequence continues at coordinate 3,409 of PGXI01000048.1, read as the reverse complement.
TTCGTCTAATAGTTCACGGATTTCCATTTCTACTAATTCGATTAATTCTTCATCATCTACCATGTCTGCTTTGTTTAAGAAAACAACCATCTTTGGCACTCCAACTTGTCCAGCCAATAAGATATGTTCTCTAGTTTGTGGCATTGCGCCATCAGCTGCAGAAACAACTAAGATAGCTCCGTCCATTTGTGCAGCACCAGTAATCATATTTTTTACATAGTCGGCATGCCCTGGGCAGTCAACGTGTGCATAGTGACGGTTTTCTGTTGAGTATTCGATATGTGCAGTATTAATAGTAATACCTCTTGCCTTTTCTTCTGGAGCTGAGTCAATTGAAGCATAATCTCTTACTTCAGAAAGGCCTTTTCTTGCTAGTACTGTAGTAATAGCAGCAGTTAATGTAGTTTTACCATGGTCAACGTGACCGATAGTACCAATATTAACATGTGGTTTAGTACGTTCAAATTTAGCTTTAGCCATTTTTTATATTTCTCCTTTTTTATTATTTTTCGCTTTTTAGCATGTGTTTATCGATATTATTTTATAACAATATCTATTTTTTTGCAATAAATAAAATCTTTCAATAGATTAATTGTTGCGTTTAGTAATAATTTCTTCAGCAATTGATTTTGGACATTTTTCATAATGCGAGAATTGCATTGTGAAATTTGCACGTCCTTGTGAGTTTGATCTAAGTGCTGTAGCGTATCCAAACATTTCTGATAACGGCACTTTTGAACTAACCTTTTGCGCGTTTCCTTGCTTTTCTTGTCCTTCAATACGTCCACGTCTTGATGTTAAATCACCGATAACATTACCAATGTAATCTTCTGGTGTAACAACGTCTACGCTCATGATTGGTTCAAGCAATGTAGGAGCACACTTATCTTTAGCTTGTTTAAGCGCTATTGAAGCAGCGATTTTGAATGCCATTTCACTAGAGTCAACTTCATGATATGAACCATCATAAAGTGTTGCTTTTAAGTCAAGTAATGGATAACCGGCAATAACTCCGCCTGGTAAAGATTCTTGAATACCTTTGTCGATGACAGAGATATATTCTCTAGGAACGGTTCCGCCGACAATTTTATCAACGAACTCATAACCTTTTCCTGGGTTAGGTTCAAACTTAATCCATACATGACCGTATTGACCTCTACCACCTGACTGACGAACGAATTTACCTTCACAGTTAGCTTCTTTAGTAATTGACTCACGATATGATACTTGAGGATTACCGACAGTCGCTTCTACTTTGAATTCTCTCTTCATTCTATCCACAATGATTTCTAGATGAAGTTCACCCATACCAGAAATAATTGTTTGTGATGTTTCTTGGTCTGTATACGTTCTGAATGTTGGATCTTCTTCAGATAACTTTTGAAGAGCAACACCCATTTTTTCTTGGTCTTTCTTAGTTTTTGGTTCAATAGCTACTGAGATAACTGGTTCAGGGAATTTCATCGATTCTAAAACGATATCCATTTTCTCTGAAGTTAGAGTATCTCCTGTAATCGTATCTTTGAAACCGACAGCTGCAGCGATATCTCCCGAGTAAACTTCTTCGATCTCTGTTCTAGAATTCGCATGCATCTGTAAAATTCTTCCTAGTCTTTCTTTTTTGCCTTTAGAAGTATTCATAATATATGAACCCTTTTTAGCTACCCCTGAATAAACTCTAAAGAATGTAACTCTACCCACAAATGGGTCAGTCATCACTTTAAATGCTAAAGCGACAAATTCTTTATCATCATCATGAAAGATTGTAACTTCTTCGTCTTTATGGTTGAAACCACGGATTTGCGCAACTTCAACTGGTGATGGTAAATAATCTATAACAGCATCTAAAACAAACTTTATTCCTTTATTCTTGAAAGCTGATCCACACATTACAGGGAAAAATTTAACAGAAAGAGTTGCTTTTCTAATTGCTTTTTTCAACATCTCAACTGTAACTTCTTCGCCTTCTAAGAAAGTCAACATTAGTTCTTCGTCAAAGTCACAAAGTTCTTCGATAAGTCTATTTCTTCTAGCAGTAGCTTCCTTTAATAAATGACTAGGAAAATCAATTTCTTGATAATTTTCTTCTGGACCACCATCGAAATGGTAAGCCTTCATTTCTACTAAATCAATAATTCCTGTAAAATCATCTTCAGCTCCGATTGGCCATTGAATCGCTTCTGCTTTTTCACCTAAACGTCTGTGTATAGAATCAATTGCAGCGCCGAAATCCGCTCCGATTTTATCCATCTTATTTGCGAAAACCAATCTTGGAACTTTATATTCATTTGCTTGACGCCAAACTGTTTCTGTCTGAGGTTCAACTCCAGCTTGAGCATCCAATACCGTTACAGCACCATCTAATACACGCAACGATCTTGACACTTCCACAGTAAAATCCACATGTCCTGGGGTATCAATGATATTAACTCGGTGATTTTTCCAGAAAGCTGTAGTAGCCGCAGCGGTAATGGTAATTCCACGTTCTTGTTCTTGTTCCATCCAGTCCATTTGACTTGCGCCATCATGGGTTTCACCCATTTTATGGATTCTTCCTGTATGAAATAAGACTCTTTCAGTAGTTGTGGTTTTACCAGCATCGATATGTGCCATGATACCGATATTACGTGTTTTATTTAAACTATATTCACGTGCCATAACTTTTTCCCTTCCTTTAATTAAAATCTATAATGTGCGAAAGCTTTATTAGCTTCTGCCATTCTATGCATATCTTCTTTCTTCTTAACTGATGCTCCTGTGTTATTACTTGCATCTATAATTTCTTTTGCTAATCTTTCTTCCATTGTTTTCTCATTACGAGAACGAGAGTATTGCACTAACCATCTCAACCCTAATGTAGTTCTTCTATCTGCTTTAACTTCTCCTGGAACTTGATAGTTTTGTCCACCGATACGGCGGCTTCTCACTTCTAAAACAGGCATAATATTATTTAAAGCTTCATTAAAGACTTCAATTGGTTCTTTACCAGTAACTTCTTTAATTCTTCCAAACGCATTATATAAGATATTTTGTGCAACGTTCTTTTTACCATCTAACATAATTCCGTTGATTAATTTAGTAATTAATTTTGAATTATAAATTGGATCTGGTAACACGTCTCTCTTTACGATTTTACCCTTACGAGGCATAAGTAATTCCTCCTTTCGAAATTCTCAAACTTTTCATAATTTTTTCTTTAATGTTATTTTTTAGGTCTTTTAGCTCCGTACTTAGAACGACTTTGCATTCTTTTATCCACAGCTGTTGTATCTAGTGTTCCTCTAACGATATGATAACGAACACCAGGTAAGTCTTTAACACGTCCACCACGAATTAATACAACGCTATGTTCCTGTAATGAATGTCCGATTCCAGGGATATATGCGTTAACTTCACCACCGTTTGATAA
>PGXI01000047.1 GCA_002839125.1 Tenericutes bacterium HGW-Tenericutes-5 | reverse complement strand
TGGCATCAAACCTTTAGGTCCAAGTAAACGACCGATCTTACCTAATGAAGCCATCATATCTGGTGTAGCAATAACTACATCAAATTCAAACCAACCTTCTTTGATTTTTTCGATTAAATCATCTTCGCCAACATAATCTGCTCCAGCATCCTTAGCTTCTTGAGCTTTTTCGCCTCTAGCGAATACTAAAACTCTTTTAGTTTTACCAGTTCCGTGCGGTAAAACTAATGCCCCTCTTAAATTTTGTTCTGCTTTACGAGGGTTTAAGTTTAAGTTGAATGCTAATTCCATTGATGCATCGAATTTTTCAAAGGAAACTGATTTAACTAATTCTATAGCTTCTTCGATAACATATTTTTTGTTACGATCGACTTTTGCAAGAGCCTCAGAATATTTTTTTCCTTTTTTAGCCATGTTATTTCCTCCTATATTTGGTTTTAGCGGAATGTCCTCCCAATTATATAGTCATTTATATCAAACAACTAATAAACTTAGTCTTTAACGACAATTCCCATGTTTCTTGCCGTACCTTCGATAATCTTAGCTGCTGCTTCGACATCGTTTGCGTTTAGGTCTGGCATTTTCACTGTCGCGATTTCTCTTAATTGATCCCAAGTAATAGTTGCGACTGTATCTGTTTTTGAGTTACCTGCTCCTTTTTGAATCTTACATGCTTTCTTTAACAAATCACTTGCAGGTGGTGTTTTTGTTATGAATGAGAATGAACGGTCATCATAGACTGTTAGCACTACCGGAATAATGCTTCCCACTTGATCTTTAGTACGATCATTGAATTGCACGCAAAATTGTTGAATGTTAACTCCTGCTTGTCCCAAAATCGGTCCAATTGGTGGAGCTGGTGTTGCTTTTCCACCAGGAACTTGCAGTTTAACAACGTTCTTAATTTCTTTAGCCACGAAAGACACCTCCTTATTTTCGTGATGTGGTTATAGGAAATTTTTTTCCTCCCACACTTAAATCCTTTTTACACGCTGAATTATTATACAATAAAAGCATTCTTTAGTCAAGAATTTTTTACTTCAAAAAATATTAGTTTTAAATATCGTATTTAGCGATAATTTCCGCTGGAGTTTTACGTAATAAAGTAAATACTGGAAGCATACCAAATAGTGAATTTACAAGGTAAATACCTACTATTCCCGCTATAAATAAATGGAATGGGAAATAGAACGCTCTTGTATACTCTCCAATTTGATTCTGAATTTCATTAACAAGATAAGTCATGAATAAATAACTTGTCAATGAACCTATTGTCGTAAAGGTTATAATTTCGGAAAAGAATATCTTGTAAATATCTCTCTTTGTAGCTCCTATTGATCGATAAACTCCGATTTCTCGAATCCTATTGAGCATACTTGAACGCATCATAAAGAAAATATAAACTATTATACCAATAATTATTACCGCTATCTGAGAGATTCTATTTGCATTTTGAATTCTGATATTTTCTCGATAATCTGCTAGTTGTTTATCGTAAGAGTTAAATAACTCGAATTCTTTAGCTTCAAAATCTTCCGTTGCTTGATCTGGATCATCCACATAAAACAAGAGGAACTCATACATTTGATATTCAAAAACAATTTTGAGTGATTCATTAATAAATGTTTCATCAGCAAAAGTTATCCCATAAGTTCCTTCGGATCTAAACTCGCTATCGGACGGGCCATAAATTCCGACAATTTCGTACTCTACAGCATCACTGAAGAAAGTAATCTTGTCACCAACATTTAACCCACTAAATTGAGCAACTAAAACTTCATCAGAATCTAAAATGTCTCTACCCTCAACAATTTCGATTCTTCCGTTAAATGAACTTCTTGCATAAGCTTGATAAAGTTCTTCATTTCTTAAAAAACTTAAAATGGAATCATCTTGCAAAATTACTATTGGGGATTCAGTCTCTACGATACCGGAAATCTCAAATTTCAAATCTTTTTCCCAAGTTTCTCCATTATATAAAAAAGCTCCTATAAGATCTTCGACACTTTCCACACCAATATCTAACATATCTTTCGATTTTATTAGTTCTTCGGCTATCCACTGGTCGATTGCAATTTGATAACTAAACTCTGGAAGAGTACCGTAAACTACTTCAACATCTTGATACTTCGACAGTTTTACTGGATAAGCTTCAAAATCTTCAAAAACTCTACCTTGATAAAAATCATAATATTGAAGTTCGAATCTAACCGCTCGAGTATATGGAGAAAACTCAATTCCTTCAATATCATCAATAAGTTCTAAGAAGTTGTTATAATTGAAATTTTTATCCTCAACAACTAAACTCATCATATCCTTAGGTGTCGTCACAAATGTTTTCTCATCAACGAAAGTGGCGCTACCTAATGAAGCTAATTGAAATACTAGAATTGCCGATATAACAAAATATCCTAATAAGAATAGTTTGCTGACAAATTTCTTTCTAGAAAAAACTCTTTGGAATCCGTTCTTAATGGTTGATGACCATCGAATAAATGATTTCTTTTTAGTTTGATGCGAGATTTCTTTAAACTGAGTCAAATCAAAATCATATTCCGAAACATCAGATACTTCTCTTTTTCGGTAATGGTCATCGATAAGCTTAATTTCTGAACTCTCATCAATATATTTAATCTTTTTCTTTGAATTGACTTTAACGTAGAGATTGCCCCTGTGTTCAATAAGTTTTACATTTAAACTTTCGTCTTTTTCTCCATCATAATAATGATCAATTCCACTACTGGTCAAAGTTTCATCGTAATTTAAGTCTTTAAGGTAAATATTTCTTTCATCGACATGATCAAACCCTGCTCCACCTGAGTTTTCATAATCATTAATTACCTTACCATCAGATAGTTCTATGATTCTATCAGCGTAAAAATCAACTAAACCTCTTTCGTGAGTAACTAATATAACTAATCTTGTTTCCGATATTTTTTTGATTATACTCATGATTTCAAACGTGTTATTAGCATCTAGGTTACCAGTAGGTTCATCAGCCAATACCACATCTGGATCTTTAGCTAAGGCCCTAGCAATCGCAACACGTTGTTGTTGTCCGCCAGATAATGCTTTAACATTTCGTTTACGATAATTGTACATTCCTACACTTTCAAGAACGTAGTTTATTCTTTCTTCAACTTCTTTTTTGTTATATAAACCTGCCATGTTCAAAGCAAGTTCAATGTTTTCATAAACTGTTTTAGATAATACTAAATTATAATTTTGGAAAATATAACCAACCTTATCATTTCGAATAATATCCCACTTCATTGGATTATACCTTTTGATAATTATGTCATTGAATATTATTTCGCCATCATGAAAACTATCTAATCCACCAATAACATTAAGAAGGGTTGTTTTTCCACAACCAGAAGGACCAGTTAAAGCAACTAATCCTGTTTCTGGGAAATCTAATGAAGTATTATTAATTACATGGATTTCATTTGATTTTCCTTTATTATAATATTTATTTAAATTCTTTAAACTAATCATAAGGCTACTCCAAATCTGTCTTTAGCGTTTTAGAAACACTACTAGAGAAAATCTTATTGCAATATCTTCTAGAAACAAATATAGCCATCAAAAGCAACAATAAGAAATAGACGAAATATCTTGTGACGGTAAAAACTTTAAAAGCATTAAACGGTTCCGGTATATCATAAGGTAAAGCTAATGATATGCCCAAGAAAATCAAGAATGATATTATTAATACATAAAAGTTTTCAAAATAAATGAATTTTTTGATTACGTTTTGATTAGCGCCAATTGTTCTAAATATCGCGTAATCATGAAGTTTGGTATTGATAATCATCTTAAAAATAATGTAAGTAATAAAAGTTGATCCAACCATAGTTATTATCAAGACCGTTAACATTCCTATATTAGCCAACAATAAAATCAATCCCATGTATTGCTCAATAGGAGCGGAATCATAAGGGTAGATAACCTTATATTTCAGACCGAAAGTATCGGTTGTCCTAGCAATTTGTTTAGCTAATCCATCAACATTTATATCTGTATTTGTTAATAAACTTACTTGGTAGATTTCATCATAAAAAATCAAATCATACGTGTCTTGATTAAGATAAATATAGTTATTGTTTGTTCCATCATCTACTATTAAAGTTGCATCATAATCTTCATCAACGTAGTATGTTTGAACCGAAAAACCAATTTCATATTCACAGACTCCAGAACAAAACATATTATAAGATCCAGAACCGATTCTAAATTCATTATCCTCTAGTGTTGGATCAATTCTTAGGTTGCTCTTACTAAGTCTAATGTCCATACCCAACATCGGATAATGTAAATTTGCCTCCACATAATTAGAAAATATCTCTTTTGAAACAACATCCCAAATTTGATCGCTAACATAAACAAAATTATAATTTTTCATTTTGTTGCCAGGAATAATGTCGTTTGTAATGACTGCCTTAATCTCATATTCACGCTGACCAGCAAATGCTCCATAACCTTCAACTAGATATGTATTAAGGATATCCTCTGCTATTTCAAAATATTCATCATCAACAGCTAAAACAATTTCGTCATCCTCTTCTGGCCAGGATCCGTAAGGAAGATTAATACTATCATCTAAACTAGATAACGGTAAAAATATTGTATTCATATAATAAATTAATTCAGTCTCCCTCTCGATAAGAACGTCATATGAATCTTTTGATGACATTACCTTCCAAGAATCTAAAACATAATCTTCTGTTATAACTGAATCAACTTGAGAATAACTTGCGAGTTGATCTAAATCAGCTTGAGTAAGAGGATTATTATCCAGCCTTTTAACAACTAATCTGTTTGATAAAGTGTATTGAAAATGGGAGTTGAATGGGAAAGAACCTTCTTGAGATACAATTGTGTATCCTCCATAAGCTAACCCCACAAAAATCGAAAAGAACGTAAAAACTAAAACCATTAATATTGTCTTTTTCGGCACTGCAAATAAGTTTCTTAATGACAATTTAACGTTGGACAAAAAATTAATTTTAAATTCTTTGTCATCTAATTTCGGTAAATTTTTCTTTTCTACCTTTTTGAGTTCTTTATCCTCAACTATTTCGCCATCATAGATTCTGATTTTTCTAGTCGCATAATCTTCAACTTGAGAAAAATCATGTGTTACCATAACTACTAATTTATCTTTTGAAATATCAGCTAGCAACTGGATAATTTGCTTAGCAGATGCTGAATCTAAATTACCAGTAGGTTCATCGGCCGCAATTATTGGGCAATCTTTAGCTAATGCTCTAGCGATAACAACTCTTTGTTTCTGCCCTCCAGAAAGTTTTGTGGATTTATGGTGAGCGTGTTTCTCTAAACCCACTTTTTTTATAATTTCCATAGCACGCTTCTTTATCTTATCTTTTGGATAACCTGATAATAAAAGCGGAGCTTCTACATTTTGCAATACGGTATAAGAGTCAATTAGATTATAATCTTGGAAAACAAAAGCTACATATTTTTTGCGATAGTTCTCCATATCACTAACAGAAAAATATGATGTTTCTTCACCGTTTATATACATTTCTCCATCTTCATAAGTATCAATACCGCTAATTACGTTTAAAAGTGTGGTTTTACCTGAACCAGATTCACCAACTATAGCTACGAATTCATTAACGTTGAGTTCTAAGTTAACTTTTCTTAACCCAAGAGCTATAACATCATTAGAATTATAAAATTTAGATACATTTGATAATTTAATCATTAGCTTTATTCCTCCTGCCTCATGCTTAATAATTATATCATTAAATTTATTAGGTTTATAGATATTTATACTTAAAGTTTTTACTTATTAAGTAAAAATGATATATTTTCGATAAAAAAAGTTTTGAAATCAAACAAGAATTCAAAACTTTTAAAATAATAATTATAATCTAACTTTCATAAACTTCTGTTTGATTTTTGCCTTTTTCTTTCGCTTGATATAAAGCTTGATCGGCAAAATCCATAAGAAGTGCATAAGTTGTTTTTCTTTGCGGAACTTTAGAAATAATACCTACACTTACCGTAAGATAAGGGGCTACATCTGACATTTCATGCTTAATCTTCCTAGATTTTAAAGTCTTCGAAACGTATTTAGCTATATCTTTAGCCTCTTGTATTGAACAGTCATAAATAACAACTACGAACTCATCTCCACCAAATCTGGCTACTAATCCTTCTTTTCCTTCAATTGATTTTTCTAAAATTCTCGCTAGTTTCTTTAGTGCTTCATCTCCGATCAAGTGACCATAGAAATCGTTGTATTCTTTAAAATTATCGATGTCAATAATCATCATAGTTATTTCACGTTTATCCTTAAATCCCTTTGCACAAATCTCTTGTGCATAATCATCAAGTTTTATTCTATTGGCAATTCTAGTCAAACCATCCATGTCACTTAACGCTTTAACTTCTTTATTTATTTTCTGAAGTTCTTTGGTTACTTTTTCTAAAGTTTCAGTTTTTTCTTGAAGTTTTTTATTAATTCTTTGATAGTTTTCGCTCTCTTTTAATGCATCCCAAGTTTTAACTTGGAAATCAATACTTTTCAAACGATGTTCTTTCTCAAGATTCTCTTTTACATATCTTAAATCAATACTTAATCGACTATATTCGTAAGCCTTGGTGCAATCTCCCAAATCATCATAAACCTTTGAAAACAAATCGTAGATTACAATCGTTAAGCGATCGTCTTGGAGGGTATCCATAAGTTTTATGGCTTTATTAAGATTATCTAAAGCTTGATCAAATTTTTTATGATTAAACTCAAGCTGTGCTAAATCTTTATAAAGCCTCGCTATAGAACTGGTCTCGTTTGAATTCCTAAATACATTCATCGCTGCTTGAAAATAACTATAAGCCTGATCATAGTTCCCTAAATCCATATGAATTAGTCCAAGATATCTAGTAGAATACCCTTCAATAACTTGATTCTTTATTTCTTTTGCGGTCACAAGACTTTTTTCTAAGAAATATATGGCTGCTTGATAATTTTTAGTTTCATAATCAGAAACACCAATATTAGTAGTTGCATACATTCCAACTCTTACAAAGTTATTTTTTTCACTGATATCTAAGCATCTACCGTAAGACTCCAAAGCTCTTTCATAGTCTCCCAGTTCACGGTAAATTTCACCGACATTATTTAAAATCATAGCTTGTGATTCGAATCTTCCCAATTCTTCACAAGTTGAAAGTGCCATTTTAAAATAATAAAACGCTAAGTCAAAGAGTTTTAAATATAGATGAACATTACCCAATATTGTTAATGCTCTCGACTTAACTAAGTCATCTTGTAACTCTTCACTTAAGTTTAATGATTTTCTTAAGTTATCAATAGCGTCATAAATTTTTCCTTGTCGATATAGACTTTCGCCTATATAAAACAAAGCATTGTTTATGCCTTGTTTGTATTTAATTGTCTCTGATAATTCCAATGCTTCAAGCGCAGCTTCATATGCTTGAAGAGCATCTTGTGCAGACATGCTTTCAGCAATATTAATCAGTTTTTCAATCTTTGTTTTGATTGCATCAAACTCTCTTGTTTTTTCGCCCAATATCCTAAACCTCCACCTTTGGTTTAGCTAATTTACCTTTAAAGTAATTTTATCATAAATGGTTTGAATTTAAAAGTGTATATTTAAAAAGAAGATTTATTTAATTGTGAACGCAAAATAAAAACAGTTTAGTTTTAAACTAAACTGTTAATTTTAATTAAATAACTTCTACATCAGTAAAATCTAATTCCATTGAAGTTTGTCTTTCAAACATTTCAATAAGGACATGAATTTTACCTTTATCTTGATCAATATTTTCAACTGTAACAACTTGGTCCACAAAGTTTCCATTGATTATTCGTACTTGTTGACCTGGTTTTACATTGAATTTTTGAACTTGTAACATACCACATTTTTTAAGGATTGGATTGATTTCATCTGGTTTTAATGGAACTGGTTTTGTACCGCCACCACTACTTCCTAGAAACCCTGTAACTCCAGGAGTATTTCTTACAACGAACCAAGATTCATCTGTAACAATCATTTCTATGAATACATAACCTGGAAATATCTTAACTAATTTTTCTTTCGGATTCTTATCTTTTTTGTCAGCCGGTACTATTTCTTCCGGAATCATTACTTGGAAGATTTTATCTTCCATATTCATGGTTTCGATTCTTCTTTCAATACTAACTTTAACAGAATTCTCTAATCCGGAATAAGTTTGGACAATGTACCAAAGTCTTTTCTGGCTGATATCGTTTGAATTTACCATTATCTATATTTTACCCGTAAATTAATTTGAACAAAGGATCTAATGCTAAACTGTATATGAAGAACATCAACATTAAGAAGATTAAGAATGAAAATACTCTTCCACTATTAGTTGCTAATTCCTTACCCTTTGGCCAATTTACCTTTTTCATTTCAGCTATACTTGGTTTGATATATGGTATCAATAAGTAGATTAATACCAATAAGCCAATTATAACCAAGAACGATCCTGTTAAGACTCTCTTTAAAGTTGTATTGAAGAAAAAGTCAATAACACCGATTCCAGAAGTTCCTAGAATTCCCGCTAAATTGATTGTTCCAAATCTACCTAATAAAATGTACACTCCGTAAAGTATTAACACCGGTGATAAAATTGCTAATAGCCAGTTTTCAAATTTGTATTCTTTTTTTAGAATAGACATAACCTTGCTTTCAGATTTTGGTTCTTTTTTATAAACAGGCATGTTATTCTTTTCTTTTTTCTCGTTCGCCATGATTTCCTCCTACTTACCCTCTTTATGAATGGTATGCTTTTTACATTTTTTGCAGTATTTTTTTACTTCAAATCGAGTTGAATTTTCAGTTTTTTTAACTTCATAATTTCTCGATAAACATTCAGTACATATCAGTACTGCTTTATTTTTCATAATTATCAACTCACTTGCTTTATTAAATGTATCAAAAAACACAAGAAAAGTCAAGAAAATCATGTCATTAAATGCAATTTAATTTTTTTTCTTATACGATCAACGGCATTATAAACTTGCTTTTCTTCACAGTTTAGGATTTCAGCACATTCAATGATATTTTTTTTATCAATAATTCTAACTTTAAAAACCTTTTTTTCAAAATCTGACAAACTAGAAAATGCTTTGATTACTTCTTGATCCTGAAAATATATTTTTTCATCTTCTTTGATGAAATCGTCATAAATAATGGGTAGTTTCTCAACTTTGAAACTTTGATATCTTATTTTTTTGTTTTTAAATGTAATCAAAAAATTAATTAAATTTGATTCAAAATACCGCGTAAAAGTCCTGTTATAGGACTCATCGAACTTAATAATCGATCGATGCAAAATCATAAGTGCCTCTTGAAAACAATCATCAAAATCTGTCATTAAGTTGAAGTTTTTAATTTTTTTCGCAACTAGAAAACGATATTTATCAACCATAAGTTTAAAAGCTTCTTCATCGCCTTGTTTAACTAGGTTGATAATTTCAAAATCATTATAGTCGCGGAAATTCATTATAGATTCTTACGTTTCCTTAAAATGTCAAAAACTATTATACCTGCACTTACAGAAGCGTTTAAACTATTAACTTTTCCAATCATGTTTATTTTCACATTAAAATCTACTGTTTCTTTCAAAAGCCTGGACATACCTTTTCCTTCAGAACCAATCACAACACATAATGGTCTGTCCACAAAAATTTCTGAGTAGTCTTTATCTGCATCGAGTGAAGTTCCGATGTTCCAAAATCCTAAGTCTCTTAGTTTTTCTAGGGAATTTCTAAGGTTCGTTACTTCCACAATTTTGATATGCTCAATCGCCCCAGAACTAGTTTTAGCAGCCGCTCCGCTTATTTTAACAGATCTATTTTTGGGGATAATTATACCTGCTACCCCACCGGCTTCACAAGTTCTAATTATCGCGCCAAAATTATGAACATCAGTAATTCCATCAAGCATAATAATCAAAGGATTTTCTTCTAAATTCAGAGTATTTATGAAGTTGTCAAACTCATAGGTTTTATAATCTTCTACTTCAAAAACTATACCTTGGTTATTTCCTTGAAATTGTCTTTTAAATTCTACCTTCTCATATAATACGATGTCAATGTTTTTTCTTTTCAAGATATTAAGAAAGTCTTTATTTGTTCCTTCCATAATATATGCTTTTAGAATCTTTTTATTGATATCGATTATTTCTTGACAAGAATTCTTGCCATATATTAATACACTCATATTATCACCACTTATAGTTTAACATATATACTTATGGAACTGACTTGATAAATTTATTCTAAATCATCTTTCTTTTCAAGCGATTTATTAATATCTTTATCAACGGTTTCTACCGCCTTCTTTAGAATAGCTTCGAGCCTACTAAAGTCTTCTTGCAAAAATAAATATCCAATTACAGCTTCAAATCCTGTAGCGGTATTATAAGTGGATACATCCGCGTTTTTAGGTTTATGTGTGGCTGTTTGATTTCTTCCTCTTTTATAAATCTTCACTTCTTCCTCAGTAAAAACTTCATCTATTAAATACCTTGCTGCTACTGCTTGAGCG
>PGXI01000046.1 GCA_002839125.1 Tenericutes bacterium HGW-Tenericutes-5 | reverse complement strand
CCTCCTGATAAACTCATTGCGCTTTCTTTTAAACGATCTTTAACCTCTTCCCACAATGCCGCTTTTTTTAATGATGTCTCAACTATTTTTCCTAACTCTACTTTGTCTTTTATTCCTTGGCATCTTGGTCCATATGCAATATTATCAAATATCGTCATCGGAAAAGGATTGGGTTTTTGGAATACCATTCCTACTTTTGTTCTAAGAGAAATAACATCGTAATTTTTATCATAAACATTATTGGTACGATATAAAACTTCTCCATCGATTTGACAGTCATCTATTAAATCGTTCATCCGATTTAAACATCTTAAGAAAGTAGACTTTCCACAACCTGAAGGACCAATCAAAGCTGTAACTTTATTTTTTTCTACATTAAGCGAGATATCTTTTAAAGCTTGAAAGTCTCCATAATGCAAATTTAGATTATTTATTGTAAATACATTACTCATATTTTTATCTCCTTATACTCTTTTTAAGTATTTTTTTGATAATAATTTTACGGAAATATTTAATACCAAAACTATAATTAAAATAATGATTGAAATGGTACTTGCTAGTTCAATGTTAGCTGGTTCATCTGTTAATAATGACCAAATATGGACTGCAAGTGTTGTAGATTTGCCAAAGATTGATATATCATCTTTGATTGTAGTTCCAATGGCGAAAATTAATGCAGCACTCTCACCAATCACACGCCCAATCGCAAGTAAAGTTGCTGTTAGTATGCCAGGTAAAGCTGAAGGTAAAACTACTTTAAATGTCGTTTGGCTGTTATTAGCCCCAAGAGCTAGCGATGCAAATCTGAAATCATCAGGTATTACTTTTAAAGATTCTTCAGTAGATCTAATTATAATTGGCAATAAGATTACCGCCAGTGTAAGACTTCCCGATAATAAATTAGCGCCATCAGCTGGTGTGTATCTAGTTGTAAGAGGTACGAAAACTGCTAAACCCATTAAACCAAAAATTATACTTGGAACTCCGGTAAGCATTTCTATCATACTTCTAATAACTCTTGTTACAAAATTCTTTTTAGCAAACTCATTAAGGTAGATTGCAGAAAATATCCCTATTGGTAAGGCTATTATCAAAGTTAATCCAATTGTGTAAAGAGTTGTAATTAGAGAACCTCTTATTCCGCCTCCGAGAGATGAAAAAACTATCTCTCTGAACTGATTTTCTGCATCTAATTCATTTATCATGTATTCTGCTCCATATAAACTTAATGCTGATGGTTTGTTGTCAAACTTAATTGAACTTATTACATTCTCAACTTCTATTTCAAAATCAGCGTTATCAAGATTATTCTTGTCATACATTAAATTTAACGGAGAATCTTCAGCAATATATGTAACTTCAACAATTGGCTTTCCTTCACGGTCAAGACCATCCCTTAGTGCTATACCCCATTTTTCAGAGTAAACATCTTCATCATCTAAATTTATTGGTCTAGATGTGTTGGAAAAAGTCGTTACTTCATCAATGCCACCATTATAAAATTGAGCGTGATAATCATTGGTAATCAAATCCCAATTAATAAGACCTACCCCATTTTTTATTACAAAAATTACGATTAAAGATAGAATCAATACACCAATTGAAGACGATGCATAAGTGATTATTTGTAGGAGTTTATCAAACTTTTTTCTTTTATTTGACATTTACATTACCTACTTTCTTTTTGACGTAATTTAAGACCATGTTTGTGATCAATATCACTATCATCAAGACTATACCTACACTAAAACGAATGTCATAATCTAGTCCAATTGTTTCTTTTAACCCTTGTAACATTGTTGATGTCAATGTAGAAGTTGTTTGAAATATTCCAAATGAGGGTCCATTTTGAGCGTTACCCGCTACTAAACTAACTGCAGTAGCTTCTCCTAATGCTCTACCGATACCTAAGATGGCCGCAGAGAATATTCCTGATTTTGCGCTAGTTAAAATTACTTTGAAGTGTGTTTGCGTTTTTGTTGCTCCAAGAGCTAAAGAACCGTGCTCAATATCCTTACCAACACTTCTAATCGCAACTTCTGACAAAGCAGTAATTGTTGGTAAGATCATTAGCGATAATACAACAACTGTCGCTAATACAGAATTTCCACCTGGTGATTGAATTCCTAATGTTTTAGCAAAATTGTAAACAAAAGGAAGAATAACTCCAGCCCCAAATAAACCATAAACAATCGATGGAATTGCTGCTAACAATTCAATAACTGTTCTCATTATGGAACTCAACTTCTTTGGAGCTATTTTTGCTATAAACAAAGCCGTAAGGACTCCAATCGGCATTGAAATAAGCAAAGAAAGCAAAGCGACGTACAAAGTATTAATAATTATGAATCCAACGCTATAAAGATTTGATTGAAAAGTAGTTCCGGTTAGCCAGACTCTTCCGCTTAAGAATCTAAATAGATTCACAGCACCTAATCCATTATTATCAGTCACAAAAGGTTTAATCCCTTCTCTTGCGATAAAAGCAATTATTATGATAATAAAAGACGCAGAAATAATAGTTGATATCAAGAAGACTAGTCTAACAAAAAAATCAACTATTTCTTTCTTACTATTAAAATGAAAGTTATTTCTTAAATTTTTAAACCATTGTTTAGTTTTTTTCATGTTCAACTCCTAGACGCAAGAAAAGCCCTTGAACCTTAGGGGCTTTCGTGTATTGAAATAAAAGGAAGAAATTTGTTAACCTATTAATTGTTCCCAAGTAGCATATTCTCCGCTATAGAT
Organism: Tenericutes bacterium HGW-Tenericutes-5; assembly: GCA_002839125.1. Classification (GTDB taxonomy): domain Bacteria; phylum Bacillota_I; class Bacilli_A; order Izemoplasmatales; family Hujiaoplasmataceae; genus UBA2289. The sequence continues at coordinate 7,845 of PGXI01000046.1, read as the reverse complement.
TTTCTTTAAATCTTCTGCAGTAACGTTTGTAACTTCATTATTCAAATGAACAATCGCTACAATAGCATCCCAGGCTAGTTGTCCTTGAGTTCCTTCTGAACCAGTTTCTGTATCTTTAAAAGGCCTTGAAGCAAAACCAACGTGTTTGTAGTTTACTCCGTCTTTTTCTGAACCTTGAGTACGTTTAAACCCATCTGATGAACCGGTATGATCATGTTCAGGAGTAAAGTTACCGCACTTTGGTGCAAATGCTTCTGTTAAAGCTAATGCGATTTTTTCAATCGAATCTGAACCGCCAAATTTTATTGTAACTGCACTATTATCTTGATTACATACTTCGTAATTTCCTTTAATATCATCCCAAGTTGAGTTTGAAGTTAATGGAATTGCACCTTCATTTGTAATAATGTCTGCTCCATCTGATGTATGAAGGAAAGCTACAAAAGCTAAAGTAATATTTTTTTCTGTTTCATTAGCAAAGTCATCCAATGATCTAATTACATAATTGAAAGGTCTTTTTAATCCGTATGTGTTATTTACTACATTTGCAATTGTTGGATCAACGCCATCAAATTGTAATCCTTTAACATTTTCATTCAAACTTGCTAAAGAAATATAACCTATTCCATATTCATCAGTCTTCATAGAGGTTAGAATACCTGTGTTATCCTTAATGACATACCCTTCAGCTAGCAAACTATTATCTTCTGCTGCATCGGAAAATCCAATCCCCTCCATAAAACCTGCTCTAGTTCCGCTTGAAGTATCTCTTGTATATAATGTAATGTTCTTTGACGAATCCCAGTCATCATTTGAACTACAAGCTACTAGTGAACCTGATAATAAAATTACTAATAATAATATGATTTTTTTCATAATTTTCTCCTTTATGTGAAATATCAACTATATAATAATCTTTTTGAATTATTTCTATCACCAAAAAAAAGTAAAGTATTGTAAATTTAATGTAAAAAAAAGACTGAAAGTTGTTCAACTCTCAGTCTTTTTAATTATTTAGTTTCTTATTTGTCATATTTTGCAAATGGATCATCACTATCGTCTTTTTTGCGTTCTTCTTGTTTTACTTTTGCCATAACAACACTTTTTGGTTCCACAACTATCGCAAAAATTAGATATAATAACAAGCCAGAACCAGCTAATAAAACCGCAGCCAACCATAATACTCTAATTAAAGTTACATCTAAATCCAAGTAATCAGCTAATCCAGAACAAACTCCAAAAATTTTCTGGTTTTCAGTATCTCGATAAAGTCTCTTCTTTTCCATATAAAAATCTTCTACCTCCTAATCTCGTTTTGTATTATTAAATACATTATCATAAATATAATCTACTTTTCTACTATAAAAACTCATATCAAACATTTCACCAATTGCATTATCATTAAGCAAAGAACGAACATATTGATTGTTTTTTACTAAACCTTTAAAGTCTAATCCTTTATCATAAGCTTCGTTAGCGAGTGTTTGTACTAAATCATAAGCATTTTCGCGAGAAACTCCAGCATCGATTAATTTCGTAAGTACTCGTTGTGAAAAGATTATTCCATTGGTTTTGTAGATATTATTTATCATGTTTTCTTTATAAACAACTAAATTTTCTATTACATTAGAATAACGATTAAACATATAATCAATTAAAGTTGTTGCATCTGGCAAAATAATTCTTTCAACCGAAGAATGACTTATGTCTCTTTCATGCCACAGAGCTATATTCTCATAACTAGATAGCATATAACCTCTAAGAACTCTAGTTAATCCAGTGATATTTTCACTTACTATCGGATTTTTCTTATGTGGCATAGCTGAAGATCCTTTTTGATTCTTAGAGAAAGGCTCTCTTACTTCATTTACTTCTGTTCTTTGAAGATGTCTAATTTCTAAAGCAATCTTTTCTAGAGAAGATGCTAATAAGACTAAAGTGCTAAGATAGAATGCATGTCGGTCTCTCTGAAGTGTTTGAGTTGAAATGTTTACTGTTTTTAATCCGAGTTTTTCACAAATGTATTTTTCTACTTCAATTTCGGTAAATGCATAGTTTCCTACAGCTCCACTAATCTTTCCTACTTCGATTTCTTCACACGCTTTTAAGAATCGTTGGTAATTACGCGATAATTCATCATACCAAAGCGCAAATTTTAAGCCGAAAACAGTGATATCTGCGTGGATTCCGTGAGTCCTGCCAATACAATATGTGTTTTTATATTCAAAAGCTTTATTTTTAAGAACCTTAAGAAATGATAAAACATCCTTCTTTATAACTTCGTTTGCTTTTTTAAGAATATATCCATTTGCAGTATCGACTACATCGGTAGAAGTTAAACCATAATGAATATATCGCTTTTCTAATCCTAAGGATTCAGAAACATTTCTAGTAAAGGCGATTACATCATGTTTTGTTTCTGATTCAATCGCTTTTATTCTTTTAATATTATATGTGGCTTTTGTCTTGATTAACTCTAAGTCTTGAAAACTAACTACACCTATTTTTTCTAAAGCTTCTACGTTGAGAATTTCAATTTTTAAGAAAGCGTCAAATTTATTCTTCTCTGACCAAATTTTTTTCATAATTGGTCTAGTATATCGTTCAATCATTTTATTCTACCAAATTTAAATAGCATTTTAGAGTATTTTCTAAAAGACAAGCAATTGTCATCGGTCCGGTTCCACCAGGCATTGGTGTAATGTAACTAACTTTATCAATCACTTTATCAAAATCAACGTCACCGTAAATTTTACCATTTATTCTTGAAACGCCAACATCAATAACAACAGCTCCATCTTTAATAAAAGTTTCATCAACCATATGAGCCTTTCCGATTGCGGCTATCAAAATATCTGCTTGTTTAGCTATCTCTTTCAGATTCTTTGTTTTCGAATGACAGATTGTGACCGTTGAATTCTTTTGTAACATTAATTGTGCCATTGGCTTTCCAACTATTTGACTTCTACCTAGGATAACGCAGTGTTCTCCTTGAGTTTTGATATTATATTCTTCAAGCAATCTAATTATTCCCAGTGGAGTACAAGGAACTAGTGCATCTTGGTTTTTACAAAGTTTGGCTACATTTTCATTTGCAAATCCATCTACATCTTTTTCTGGATTAATCAGATTAATGATTTTTTCAGAATCCAAATGTTTAGGAATCGGTAATTGAAGTAAGATTCCGTGGATAGACTTATCATTATTTAATTTTTCTATTTCTTCAATCAATTTTTCTTCGCTAATATCCTCTGGTAAGTTAATTAATGTTGATTTCATTCCTACTTGGTGACAAGCTTTTTCTTTAAACCTAACATATGTTTCGCTTGCTGGATCAGTTCCGACTAAAATTACTGCCAAATGAGGAACTATCTGATATTTATTGATGTATTCTTCTGTTTGAACCTTTAGATTAGTTCTGATTTTTTTTGCTAAAGCTGACCCATCTAATATTTTATCCATAGTTTACTCCTTTTCGTAAATGTATTGATCAATAATTTCGCCGTAGTACACGGTGTGATTTGCGGTTTTATTATAATATCTCGATTTTACTATTTGCGGTACAATATCTTGATCTAAATCTTGTTTGTATATAACTTTACATTCGTAATGCAATCCCACCTCAGCTATTATTGGTGTATCTATTTTTCTTCCTTTAATCGGTGTAAAATTACATTCTTTAAATTTATCCATGTCTCTTAAAGACTTTGTTCCACAAATACCAATCTCTTTTTTTAAGTTATCTTTTAAAGGAATACTTACTGTGAACTCACTACTTGATTCAATTAAATCATAGGTAGCTCTAGAATCTCTTACGAGTACTATAAATATTGGTCTACCCCAAATAACACTAATACCACCCCAACCAATAATCATCGTATTGATTACATTGCCTTTTTTGGTGTTTAAAAATACTCCAGGTGTCATCTTTTCTAAAACTATATTAGCATGTTCAAAAACTCCAATTTCTTTATACATAGCAATTCACCTCTTTATTCATACTAATTATAACATAAAATATTATGGTTTTTTAAGCATTATAGGCAAATGAAAGCCTTTTTTTAACCTGATTTTTTTTAATATAATATTTTTATGGTGAATTATGATAAAATTATTTCATACAAAAGGAGTTTTATATGAAAATTGGAATTATCGGTTTGGGTTTAATTGGAGGCTCAATTGCTCAAGGATTAAAAAAGAATAATCACAAAATTAGTGCGTATGATAAAGATTCAAACTCTTTAAAGTATGCTATAGATAGAAATATCATTGATGAAAGTTTTGAAAATCTAAATGATTTCTTGAAAAATAATACATTAGTATATTTGTGCTTGTATCCTCATGACATTATTAGTTTTTTTAAAATAAATGGTCATTTAATACAACCCGGAACAATATTTATTGAAGTTTCAGGGATTAAAAGTAGTTTAATTTCCGAAATTGAAAAAATTGATTTACCAAATATCGAAATAATATATACTCATCCGATAGCAGGTAAAGAATCTAGTGGTATTTATAATTCAGATTGTTCAATTTTTGAAAATAGCAATTATATCATTATCGATTATTTTAAAAACAAAAAGGAAAATGTTGCTTTAACAAAAAAACTAGCGGAAGAAATTGGTTTCAATAAAATTTCTGTCGTTTCAATGGAAATCCATGATGATTTATTAGCTTATACTTCACATATAACTCATTTAATCTCCATGGCTTTGGTTAATTCCTATGATGAAGAAATTAACATAATTGATTTTGCTGGTGATTCCTATAAAGATCTAACAAGAATCGCACAAAACAATAGTATTTTATGGACAGATATCTTTCTTAACAACTCTAAATATATTTTAAAAAGACTCGATTTATTTATTGAAGAATTAAATTTACTTAAAAAAGAAATTCAAAACAAAGATTCTGATAAATTAAAGATTCTACTGGAAAAATCAAATAAATTAAAAAAGAAATATAAAAAAGTTAGGTAGCCAATGAAAGTAAAAGTTTATCCTGGTTTTGCAAAAGGAAGTGTCAAAATCCCACCTTCTAAATCAATTCTTCATCGCGCAATTATTTGCGCTTGTTTGGCTGATGGAAAATCTACAATTAGAAACGTGACCTTTTCCGATGATATAAAAGCTACAATTAATGCGTTTAAGCAACTTGGAATCAAAATTGAGAAAATGGACAACGCTTTAAATATTTATGGTAACGGAAAACTTTCTTTTTTCGGAGATGAAGTAATTGATTGTAAAGAATCCGGATCAACAATTAGATTCCTTATACCTCTTTTTTGTAACACTAAAGGAATTAATTTTACCGGTAAACCTTCTCTACTTAAAAGACCTTTATCTGTATATGAAGATATATTTATTAGTAAAAACATAAGCTTTGAAAAAAAAGATAACCATATTTTTGTAAAAGGAGAAATTGAACCAGGTGTATATAAATTACCCGGAAATGTAAGTTCTCAATTTATAAGCGGTTTATTATTTTCTTTGCCTTTAAAAGATTTTGATTCTAGAGTAGAAATCATCGGCAATTTAGAATCTAAAAAATATGTTGATATTACAATTGATGTTTTAAAAAGTTTTGGTATTAATATATCTGAAAAAAACAATATTTATTTTATAAGTGGGAATCAAACGTATAAATCATGTAATTACTCAGTCGAATCAGATTATTCACAATTAGCTTTTTTTGCAGTAGCCGGCATTATAAACGGAGATATTAAAATAGGTAACATCAGTAAGAACACCTTACAACCAGATAGTGTAGTAATTGATTTAATCAAGTCAATGGGTGGTAAAGTTTTAAAAGAAAGAGACGCTCTTAGATTTGTAAAATCAGAAACCTCTGGAGTTGATATTGATGTAAGTCAATGTCCTGATATAGGTCCTATATTATCAATATTGGGTGCTGTTTCAAAAGGAGACACCTTAATTTTTAACGCAAATAGATTGCGGATAAAAGAAACAGATCGCTTTACTGCAACTAATGAAATACTATCTGTTTTGGGGATAAAAACCAATATCACTGGAGATAGCTATATTATTCATGGTTCAGAAATCTTTAGGAAAGGAACGATTGATTCTTATAATGACCATAGGATGGCAATGTCAGCTGCAATTGCTGCACTAAGAGCTGAAGGCCCAATAATAATTGAAAGAGCAGAGGCTATAAACAAATCTTATCCTGACTTTTTTGAAGATTTACAATCCCTTGGTATTAAAATAGAATATTTATAGGTGATCAAATTGAAATTAACTATAAAATCAACAAGAAGAAATTATGATATATATATCAAAGATTATCTTCTTGATAATATTGAAAATTATTTAGATGTTAATCGAAATTATGTAATTATTTCTGATGACAATGTTTCTAAATTATATGCAAATAAATTATCAAGAAAATTAACTAATAATTACTTAATTGAATTTCCTGAAGGAGAAGTTTCTAAATCCTTATTTCAATATGAGAGAATTGCAAAAATCCTTCTTGAAAATGGAATAAAGAAAGATAGTGTAATTATCGCTTTAGGCGGAGGAGTCACAGGAGACCTTGCTGGTTTTTTAGCTTCTACTATTTTAAGAGGTATTGAATATATTCAAATTCCGACAACTTTATTATCACAGATAGACTCTTCTATCGGCGGTAAAGTTGGCATCAACACTGATATTGCTAAAAACTGTATTGGTTCAATCTATCCTCCTAGTTTAGTATTGATAGATCCTAAAGTACTAGACACATTATCCGCAAGACAATTTAATAATGGTATAGCAGAAATGATTAAATATGGAATGATTAAATCTAGACATTTGTTCGATGATTTGAAAACTCTTGATATTAAAGACAATATTGGATATTATATTTATCAATCATTACTGATAAAAAAAGAATTAGTGGAAAAAGATGAATTTGATGAAAAAGATCGACACTTGTTGAACTTTGGTCACACATTTGGTCATGCATATGAGGCGTTTTACAAATATAGTAAATACCTTCATGGCGAAGCGGTTGGATTAGGAATGCTTTTGATGGTTGATAAAGAAATTAAGAACGATTTAAAGGAAGTATTATCTAAGTATAGTTTACCAACAGAGGACCAAGCTTCAAAAGTCGATTTACTAGAGTTTGTTAAATTAGATAAAAAAGCTCAAGCTAATGGTATTTCTGTGGTAATGGTAGACAAAATTGGCGAAGCATACATAATAAAAAAACAAATTGAAGAATTATAAACGGAGTTGATATTTTATGAATAATATCGGTAATAATATAAAACTAACTTTTTTTGGCGAATCTCATGGAAAATTCCTTGGGGTTGTTTTAGATCAAATTCCTGCCGGAATCAAAATAGATTTTGAATTATTAGATTTTAACTTAAGCAAGAGAAGACCAGATGGTAAAATAAGTACCTCTAGAATTGAAAATGATGATTATGAAATTGTATCTGGTTTTAAAAATGGTTATACAACTGGTGCAGCTTTAACGTTTTTAGTTCCTAATAAAGATTATAAAAAAGGTGATTATGATTCATTAAATAATGTTCCTAGACCTGGCCATTCTGACTTCCCTGCATATTTTAAATATAATAATTATAACGACAAATCCGGGGGAGGTATATTCTCGGGAAGATTGACGGTTTTATGGGTGATAGTAGGTTCTATCTGCCAACAAATTTTGGAAAACAAGAATATCTATGTTGGTTCTCATGTTGAGAGCATTAAAAACGTATACGATAATTCTTTTGATCGTTTAGTAATTGAGAAAGATTTATTGACTAATTTAAATAAATCGTTTTTTCCTTTAATAAATAATGATATCTTACCGAAAATGACTGAACTAATTGAA
>PGXI01000152.1 GCA_002839125.1 Tenericutes bacterium HGW-Tenericutes-5 | reverse complement strand
ATGACCAAATGCATCATTAATAATTTTAAGTCCATTGACATCTACCATCATTATACCCAAAGGATAATTTGATTTATTATCTAACTCTCTAAATTTCTCAACAAAAAACCGACGATTATGAAGACCCGTTAAGAAATCATGATTGCTTAAATGGATGATTTCATCTTGCTTATTTTTTTCATTTGAGATATCGACAAAACTAATGACGATTTCCCTGATACTATTATCTTTATTAAATAGCGGTACACCATTGACCGAAACCCATACTAATTTTTTATCGTGTATATGTTTAATGCCAATAATATAATCTTTAATTGGACTATTTCGTTTTAAAATGATGTTGATAGGATATAGTGATACATCTAAAATATTATAAGCAGAATCAATAAAATTGAAATTTTTTGAAGAAGCGGTCACGCCAGATAGCTCAGCATATGAAAGCCCCAATATTTCTTCAGCGCGTTTATTGAAAGATACGATAGAAGTATCGCTCGCATGAATCAAGATTCCCGCATCTAAATTTCCAATGAGTTGACGATATCTCTGCTCACTTTCCTTTAACTTTTCATGGGTTATCTTGTTTTCGGTGATATCTTCACCAGAACTCAACACACCAATGATATTTGATTCAGAATCATATAAAATCGAATTGTACCAAGAAATATATCTTTCTTCACCACGAGCATTAATAATTAAATTTTCATAATGCTTAGTCAATTCTGTTGACTTGTTATAAACTTTATTGAAAATTGATTTTACTTGATTAACCTCATTTTTTGGAATAAAATTATCAAACCAATTTTTACCTATGACATTATTTTCAGTGCTGGCTAATATCTCACACCCAGCTTTATTAACTAAAACAATATCTCCATTTTTATCTAGAACTAAAATCATGACAGCAGCAATATCTAAATATTTTTGAGCCAACTCTTTTTCATCTTTTAGAGCTTTTGCAGCATTGACACGCTCTGATACATCTCTAGAATAAGCTGTTACACCTATAATTTCATTTCGAGCATTTTTTATTGGACTATAGATTGTTTCATATGTTTTTATCTCAAGGTCACCATATTGTTCAGAGGTTGTGTGCGTTATACCTGATAATCCTTTCGCATAATTTTGTTTTGCTTTAAGGATGTCTGCTTCTGAGGTCATATAATCAAATAAACAATCTCCCACTTTGACATCAGCATTATATGCCGCTTTCATAACCAACCTATGAGTTTCATTGAAATAT
>PGXI01000045.1 GCA_002839125.1 Tenericutes bacterium HGW-Tenericutes-5 | reverse complement strand
GAAATATCAGTTATATGTTTTTTTACTTCATTTGAAAACTGAGATATTAACTTAGTTTCTTCGTCTTTTGTTAAATCTTTATTGTCAAAAAGTTGAGAAAAAGCTGAGAAAGGAAATTTAGAGTCAATGGCTATCATACCATTAGGTTCAGGCAAAAATACTACGGCATCAGCTCTTACAGTATCCTTTCCTTCCTTCAAGGTATACTGAGTTTTATATATATGTTCATATTCTCCATAAACCACTCTTAGAAGTTGATTTAGTTGGAACTCACCATAAGAACCTCTTGCTTGATTGTTTGACAAGATATTTTGAAGTGAAACCATTTCTTTAGACAATTCTTGAATATTTTTCTGAGCTTCATCAATTACTTCAACTCGTTTGGCAATTTGAACAAAAGTGTTATTTGCATCTTCAAATCCCTTTGAAAGCTTTTGTTCAACTTTTTCGTTAATGACTAACATTTTCTGATTGATTGATTCGGTTAATTCTTTAAACTCTTTATCAAATCTATCAGTTGTTTTTTCTTGAAACTCCATTAAGCCTTTAACAACTTTGTCACTTAATTCTTGGAGATTGTCTTTTGATACATCTGTGGTTTTAACCATCTGCTCGGTTAAACTACTCGCCACTTTTGTATATGAATCAAAAATCGAATCTTTTATACCGGATTCAATATTTTTGATCTCAGACTTCAATACATCGCTTGCTTCATCTTTTCTTTTACGATTATTGATGAATATCAACAATGTAAAAACAAAAGTTGATAGCATAAATAATAGCATTACATAAAGAACTATTCTTTCTAAATCTGTCATCGCTTATCTCCTTATTAAAACATCGGACTAAAGAGGTTAAACCAACCTTGGATAATTCTGATTATAATTCCTCTTTTTTGCCATTCTTTTAGTGTTATTGAATCCGATTTTTTTAAATCATTATTAAAACTGTTTACTAGATCTTTTACGGCATCATTTTCAAAAATGCTAGTAACTTCAAAGTTGAGATGAAAACTTCTAGGGTCTAAATTTACTGAACCAACACTAGCCACTTTATCGTCAATAATTAAAATCTTCGAATGGACAAATGTATCTTTATATTCATATATTTTTATTCCAATCAAAAGCAACTGTTCATAATAAGATTGAGTTGCATATCCCACGGTAAAATAGTCATGTTTGCCTGGTAATAAAAACTCTATATCTACTCCTGATTTGGCCGCTACCTTTAACACAGACATTATCTCAGGCTCTAAAATCAGATAAGGCGTTACAATCTTTATTGACTTCTTTGCTTTGGTAATCATCTTAAGATAAACATCTTTAATCAAACCATTTTCAAAATCTGGTCCTGATTCTATAACTGTAAAGAAACCAGGAAAATTAACTTTAGTTTTATCCAACGGCTTATCTAAAACATCACCAGTAATATAATACCAATCTTTCACAAAAACGTTTTGAATGCTGCTGACGCCGTTTCCTTGAATCATAACGTGAGTATCACGCCAAAAGCCAAATTTAGGATCACCATGATTATACTCATCAGCTAGATTCATTCCGCCGACAAAACCAGATTTACCATCTATTACAATTGCTTTACGATGATTTCTAAAGTTTACATTGGAGTTAAAAATAGAAATGGTTTGTGGATCAAAAACTCCGATTTTAACTCCTGCTTTTTTTAAAGACATCATGTATTTACGGTTTAAATGCTTATTAGAACCAAAGTGATCGTATATCAAATATACCTCAACACCTTTTGAAGCCTTATCTTTTAATATATCTAACACTTGTACGCCGATTTCATCATTCTTTACAATATAAAATTCCATAAAAATGTAATCAACCGCTTTTTTTAATTCCTCCATTAACTTAGGAAAGAATTGATCGCCATTGTCAATAATTTCAACATAAGTATCATCTTTATAAATAGCTCGATTGGTGGTAGTTCTAACGAACTTGAAAATATCGCCGTATTCATATGACTGATAATCAATAGCGGAAGTTTCTTCTAAACCAAGAAAAGCTTTTTGCGCAATTAGTGGTCTGGTTTTCCAAAACTTTTTTGTTTGGAAATCACGTGCGAATATATAATATAGAAAAACACCGAGAATCGGATTTAAAACAATAATCAAAATCCAATAACTTTTATTATAAGCATAAGTTGGTTTAAGTAAAATTCTAATAACTATCGTTAAAGACAAAAGCCAAAAAAAGCCTGTTAGTAAATACAGTACGGTTTTTGAAGAGAATATTGAAGCTAATGATGATACATAAGTATATTGCAATAGGGTTATGGTGTAGACAAATAGACCTACAACTCCTAGTGCTATAATAACAAAAATTCTTTTCATTTTTTTACTCCTGAAATATCTATACTAATTATAGCATATTTGGCTACGAATGTATATCGGACGAATATGTAATTCCAAATAAAAAATCACCAGCCAATGCTGGTGATAAGAGATTATATTTCAACAACTTTAGCTTTTATTCCAAATTTTCTAACTGAATTTATTGCAGAAGTGCAACTAGATTTAACTGGATATGTTTCACCCGTTAAAATTAATTGATTGGATGAAGAGTAAAGATTAAATTGATAACGATTTTGTTTATCTCTCCCAATTGTAAATTGGTTATTCTCTATCGCATTTCTAATTGTTTCTAACCCTTGTTTGGCTGTGGCCTTAGAAGCATAACCTTGTGAAACAAATAAAACTTGAGCATTATTAGCTTTAAGTCTAATAAAATAATCTTTATCTTCTTTATATATTTCATATTTACCAGTTGTACTCGGTACAATTTTTTCAAAAACTAATAACTCTTCTCTAATTTCTGAGTCGGCAATTTTGCTTAAAATATCGATTCTTTCCGTGTCATAGAATCGCTTTACTGATTCTACTGCTGATTCAGCCAATTTTTCACTAGTATAAAACTCGCCAACCATCATAATTCTCGCCTTGTTTTGATTGTAGAGATTAAATGCCGCAAACCCACTCTTATCAGTATAAATTTCAAAGACTCCACTAGCCACATTTTTCTTAAAGTTTTCGATTCCTGTTATTGCGCCTTTTTCTGTAGTATACCTAAAAGATACCGCTAATATTTCTCCATTTGAGGCTTTAAGTCTAAATTTGTATGAACCCGCTTCAGGGTACACTTCATATTTACCAGTATAACGGGTAGTTTTTGTTTTAGTTTCGCTAGCTTTTTTCTGTTTTCTTAATTCAACAGCTTTATCTTTTATCTTTAAATCTTCTTTTGGAGTAATTTCCTTAGGTGTCCTGGTAGTTTGTACAACCGGTTTTTCCTCAACAGATTCTTTTTTTAGTTCTGGTGTATTAACTGAGTTTGCTTGTTGAAGCTTTTGCTTTTTTTTCTTAAAAAACCAACACATAATATAAAATCTCCTTTATTTTTAATCTTCAACTTCATTATATACCAAAAAACTATAATGAACAAATAATTCACAATAATAATATAAATAAAAAAACACAGGGTGTGGGATCCTGTGTCTTTTAATTTTGGCATTTTAACGTTTACTGAATTGAGATGCTTTACGTGCTTTCTTAAGACCGTATTTTTTACGTTCTTTGACACGTGGGTCTCTTGTTACTAATCCAGCTGGTTTTAAGATTTTTCTGTATTCTGGGTTAACTTCCATCAAAGCTCTAGTGATACCCAAACGGATAGCACCGGCTTGACCGATTAGTCCGCCACCATTTACATTAACTGCGATATCAAATGTATTTTCGTTTGCTGTTAAAACTAAAGGTTGTGAAACGTCTAGTCTTGCTAGTGCTGAAGGTACATAGTCAGCGAACTCACGTCCGTTGATTGTGATTTTTCCATCACCAGGTCTTAATATTACTCTTGCAACTGAAGATTTTCTTCTTCCAGTTCCGCGATACATAACTGATTTAGCCATCGTTTCCTCCTATCCTTTTAGTTCCATAACGACAGGTTGTTGTGCCTGTTGTTTGTGATCTGGTCCTGCATAAACGAATAATTTTTTGTACATTTGATTCCCTAGTTTGTTCTTTGGTAACATACCCTTAATAGCTAACTCAACCATTCTTGTTGGTTTTTCAGCCATTAATACTTTTGCCGTTTTTTCCTTTAATCCTCCTGGATAGTTTGAATGAGTATAATATTTCTTATCATCCCATTTCTTTCCAGTTAGAACAATTTTATCAGCATTAATTACGATAACGTAATCACCACAATCTACATGAGGTGTAAATGTAGGTTTATGTTTTCCTCTTAAAACTGATGCTACTTCTGTAGCTAAACGACCTAATGTTTGTCCAGCTGCATCAACAACGAACCATTCGCGTTGAATTGTATTCTCATTTGCCATGAATGTTTTCATTTTATTACCTCCTTAAATTTTTTTAAAGAGCTAGTGGGCTATAAAATAAAAAATGTACCTTTAATATCATACCACTTGTGATAAATTAAGTCAACAAATATTCTCCGTCCGAGAACTTTATTTTTTAACTGATTTTATCGCCTGGCTTCATACCTAATGAAGCTTCAATAACATACAGTTTACCTGTCTTATCTTCACCAGCTAAAATCATTCCTTCGGATAAAACACCTCTAAGTTTAACTGGTTTTAAGTTGCATACAACTAAAACATTTTTACCTACTAAATCTCTTGGATCATAATCATTTGCGATTCCTGAGACGATGGATCGCAATTTGTCACCTGTATCAATTGTGAAAACCAATAATTTCTTTGCGTCTGGATGTGGTTTTCCTTCTAGTATTTTTCCTACTCTAATATCAACTTTTGCAAAATCATCAATAGTAATTTCAGGTAGGATTTCAATCTTTGGAACCTCAGGTTCTTGAACCTTATTAGAATCCATCATCGCTTTAATATTCTTTTCTTCTACTTCTAAATCAAGTCTAGGGAAAAGATGTTCTGGCTTTTTAACAACTTGATATTCGCTTTTCTCACCAAATTCATAACTATTGAATGTTTGATAATTCTCTTCAATATTTAACATCGCAAAAACTTTTGCAGTTGTTTCAATCAAAACCGGTATATACATGATGTTGATTAATCTTATACTCTCTAATAAGTGATACATTACTGATTCTAAAACTTCTTTTTTAGAATCATCCTTAGCTAATTCCCAAGGGAAAGTGTCGTCAATCAATTTATTCGTTCTTTTAACAAGAACACTAACTTCTAATAAAGCTTGAGCAACTTTAAACTCATCCATGCTTTGCGTGTAATTTACAAACACGTCTTTTGCGATCGTTCTTAAATCTTCTTCATATTTAGAAATTTCGTCATTATGCTTCTTAAAAGAAACCGCTCCACCAAAATACTTATTAACCATCGCAATCGTTCGAGACACTAAGTTGCCATAATCATTTACTAGATCCGTGTTTATTCTTGAAACATAATCTAAAGGCGTAAACGCTCCATCATGTCCATAATTAAGTTCTCTAACGATATAGTATCTGAATGCATCTAGGCCATATTTTTCGGTCAATTGTTCCGGATAAATTACATTACCTTTTGACTTAGAAATCTTACTATCTTTCATCAAATACCAACCATGGGCAAATAAACGGAACTTAATTGGCACATTGAGCGCCATTAACATTATCGGCCAATAGATTGCATGAAACCTTAAGATATCTTTTCCAACAACATGAATGACTTCATCGCCATTAACCCAGTATTTTTGATACAAACTGTCATCTTTAGAACCATAACCTAAAGCAGTTATATAGTTGCTTAAAGCATCAATCCAGACATAAACAACATGGCTTGGATTTGACTTTACCTTTACACCCCAACTGAAAGCGGTCCGTGAGACGCTAAGGTCATTAAGTCCTGACTTAATAAACTGAACAACTTCATTCTTTCTAGTCTCCGGTACGATAAAATCCGGGTTGTCATCAATAAACTTTAGCAAGCGATCTTGATACTTTCCTAATCGCAAAAAGTAAGTTTCTTCTTTAAGCAGTTTTGTTGGCGAACCGCAGTCTGGACACAAATCACCATCAAGAAGCTGTGTTTTCGTAAAGTATGATTCACAAGAAACGCAATAATTTCCTGTGTATTCACCTAAATAAACATCATCATTTGCTAGTAGTTTCTCAAATATGTCCTCAACGATAACTTCATGTCTTTTCTCAGTGGTTCTAATAAAATCATCATTAGAAATCTTCAGATTACGCCACAAATCTTGAGATAATTGTGCATAATAATCTACTGACTCTTGTGGAGTCATATTGTTCTTTTTTGCGACTTCTTCTATTTTTTGGCCGTGTTCATCATTTCCCGTCAAAAATCTTGCATCATAACCTTGCAACTGTTTATATCTTTTTAGACTATCACAAAGACACGTGGTATAAGCCGATCCAATATGAAATTTACCACTAGGGTAATAGATTGGTGTAGTTATATAAAATGTTTTCAAGTTCTTCACCTCAATAATTCGTTAGTATTTAATATTTTCTTTAAACTCTTGTAATGCTTTTTCTCCATTGATTCTTCTGATAATTTCAAAAACAAAATCGTAGACGCTTCCAGCACTTTTACCAGTAATAAACTTTCCATCACTGACAGCTTTTTCTTCAATTCTAATCGCTTTCCCCATTTGTTTTTCTGTTCCTGGATAAGAAATATATTTTACTCCATCCATTAAATTCATCATTCCTAAAATGGTTGGTGCAGCACAAATCGCGAGCATCCACTTTTTTTGGTTATAAAAATCTTTTACGACTTTTTTAACTGTTTCATTTTCTCTCAGTAAGTACGCTGCTTTACCCCCAGGGAGAAATAAACCATCATAATTATCAACGACAAGGTTTTTGATTTTCTTCAAGTCTGTTACAACTGTATTATAAGAACCTTTAACGGTTTTCTCATTGTAGACACTAATGAAATCAATTTCAAATCCCGCTCTCCTTAGAAGTGCAGTTGTTCCTAAAGCTTCAATGTCTTCAAAGCCATCGGCCAAAAGGCAAGCAAATCTCATTTTACTTTTCCTCCTTGATTTTCTTTTCTAAGTATTCTTCATAAATTCTATTTTTTGGTATATTCGTCATTTCTGAAACTTTCTTCATCGCTTCAGTCTTTTTTAGTCCTGATTCAATGAAAAAATCTACTTGTTCTACAATTGATATGTTACTGCTAAGGTTTTCTGAGAAACCTTCCACAATAAGCACAAGTTCGCCTTTAAGTTCATCTAGTTCATTAAACTCACTTAGTTTTCCAGAAATAATTTCTTCAAACGCTTTACTTATTTCTCTAGCGATAACAAAATTTCTATCACCAAAAATATTATACATATCCTCTAAAGTTTGTTTGATTCTATGAATAGCTTCATAAAATATTAATGTTTGTGGATAATATTGATATTGCGATAATTCGTCTCTTCTTTTCTTTTGTTTAGCATCTAGAAATCCAATAAAAACAAAAGGTATTGTTTTAATGCCAGACATTAGAAGTCCCGGCAATAAAGCGTTCGCTCCCGGTAAAGCAACAACATTAAACCCCGCTTTTTTTGTTTCATTTACAATCAAAAATCCTGGATCACTTAATAGTGGCATACCGGCATCACTAATAATTCCGATATTCAAGCCTTGATTTAAGTTGCTTAGAATCTCCTCATATCTCTTTGATTCATTATGTTCATGCAAAGATATTAAGTTTTTATTAATATTGTAATAGCTAAGTATTTTCTTGCTGACTCTAGTATCTTCAGCGTAAATTAAATCAACTTTTTGGAGAATCGTCACTGCCCTAAAAGTCATGTCTTCAAGATTGCCAATCGGTGTTGGAATCAGAAAAAGAGTGGCTTTTTCATTTTGATAATTCAGATGTCTTTCCATAGTTATCTTCTCCTAAATGAAAAATCCGCAATACTTCTTCGGTATATTCTCCTGTTTTTGTATGAACATAAAGTGGTTCTAATATTTTCATACTTCCTGAATTACCACCGAATTTAGCTTCAACAAGTATCATTAATGCATCTTTTTCAGGTTTTGTATAAACGAAACGCAACCTCTTAATCACAAAATTATATTCGGATAAATCTTTAATTATTTCTTCTAAACGCGATGCTCGATGGACAAAATAAAACTCCCCACCTGTTTTAAGCATCTTTTTAGCTGCGTTTACAATGTCTTTAAAATTAGTACTCACTTCATGTCTAGCAATTTGTAATCCCTCTAACTTATTTAACATTTTTAACTCATTGACTTTAAAAAAAGGTGGGTTAGATACTACAATATCATAACTACTTGGTGAAAATATGTTTTGAATATCTTTTAAGTCATGATGATATATCTTTATTTGATGGTCCAAACCATTCAGTTGAATACTTCGTCTTGATAAATCAACCATCTCTTCTTGAATGTCTATTCCAACCATCTCAATTTTAGTTTTTAAGGAAAGGTATAATAGAACTGCCCCTAATCCAGAACCTAATTCAAGTAGTTTTTTACTTCTTTGTTTTATTTCAACAAAACTTCCCAGTAACAAAGAATCCAAAGAGAATTTAAAAACATCATCCTTTTGAATTATCTTTAACCCATCATAAGCCATTAAGTCATGAGTATAAAATCCTGACATTTTAGTCTCCGATATTTTCTAAGATCGAAACATCATCTGATAATTCTTCTTTTGTATCCGCGATATCATTAATATCAAACACTTTAGTTGTACCATCTTTAAACTGAATTGTTGCTGATTGTAATGAGTAGTTAATATCAACAACTTTTCCTCTACCCTCTAAAGTCCAAACAAGTGAATTAATGTTCGGCATTTCTTTTTTGAAATCCCGGTAGTTTTCATCTTCATAGCGGATGCAACACAATAACTTACCGCAAATTCCACTAATATTGCTTGGGTTCAAAGATAAATTTTGATTTTTAGCCATTTTAATCGATACTGGTTCAAACTCTCTTAGGAATGTTGTACAACAAGTTTGTCTCCCGCATGGTCCGATACCTCCGATAACTTTAGCGCCGTCTCTAGCTCCAACTTGTCTTAACTCAATTCTAACATGAAATTCGTTGGCTAAATCTTTAACAAGTTCTCTAAAATCAACTCGTCCTTCTGCGGTGAAATAAATAATCAATTTAGTTCTATCAAGTGTGTATTCACAGTTGAGTAACTTCATTTCTAACTTATTTAACCTTACCAAATCTTGGGTTTTTTGTAGAACATAAGGTTCTTTTTCGATATTTTCCTTATGGGTTTTTAAATCCTCGAAATTAGCTAATCTCAAGATTGGCTTTAACGGAGATACTACTTCTTGTTCGCTTATCTGCATGATATTGGAAACTGCTTCGCCTAATTCAAAACCTCTAATTGTTTCAACTACGACGAAATCTCCCATTTTTAAGTCTAATCCATTAGTAGAAAAATAATATTTCTTACCCAATCGGTTAAACTGAATAGCTACGACTGTATGTTGCATATTTATAACCTCTTTCTAAACTCATAAGCAGTTTATTGAAAGCTAACTGCACATTGATGTTGTATTTGATTTTTGTTGATAGATCAAGCATTTCTTCAAGTAATTCTTGAGCTTGATATTTATTGATTTTTTTAGCTAATTTAGCTATTGTTTCTTTTTGCTCGATAAAAATTAGATTATCGGCATCCAACTTATAACTCAAAATGTCTTTTTGATAGAAAGTCAAAAGATTTAAAAAGACATCAATATTTTCTGGATTATTAAGTAATTTTTCTGATTGATAATAACTAATTATTGATGATTGGTCTTTTAATAAAAGATTACCGAAAATCTCAATAACTAAGTTGATAATTTCTTCTGTTTCTTTATTTTTAGCTAATTTAACCGCATTTTCTACATCAGAAGTATACTGACTGATGATATTAGCGGTTGTTTCTCCAACTTCTAGAGTTAATAAATAGTCTTTGATGACACTTCGATTAACAGGAACAAAATGAATAGTTTCAGCTCTGGAAACTATTGTTGATAATAAACTATGATAATTTTCAGTAATTAATATTTGATAAACTTCTTGCCCCGGTTCTTCCATTGTTTTTAATAGAGTATTGGCTGAACTTTGATTAAATCTGTCTGCGTCTACAATAATGTATATTCTCGGTCCGTTTTCTAAAGAAGCTTTACCTAATTCTTGAATCAAAGATGAAATAACTTCTTTCTTAATTATCTTTCCTGGCGGATCAATCATAAATAGGTTAGGATGAGTTAAACTATCAATTCTTTTACAGTTATGGCATACATTACAGGGATTGACTCCTTGAGGATTCTTGCATAAAAGGGATTTCGCAAATAAAATGGCAGCCCATTTTTTACGAGTACCCCTAGGCCCTTCAAAGATATAAGAATGTGACACGCGATTTAGATTGATGCTGTTAGTTATGATTCTTGCGACACCTTCTTGGCTTTTTTTAACTTCTTCCCAATTATTAAACATAAAATCTCCTAAAGAATTTTGTCGATTAAATTAATTGCCTCTAAAGTAACCTTAGATATTTCTTGTTCGCCATTTACCATTTGAATTCGCGAATACTTTTTCATTAATTCTAGATATCCTTGATAAATCATTTTATGAAAGCTCATATCCTCTAAGTCCAAACGATTCACTTCACGATTAGGAGTCTGAAAAACTCTTTTTAAGCCAACTTCAGGTCTAACGTTGACAAAGATTGTCAGATCCGGTAAAGTTCCTTCTATAGCGAGCTTGCTCATAGAGAAGCAACTGAAGGTATTAAGCAAACGGCCGATGCGTGACAGCTCAAGTAAATCATGCAGTAAATCATCCATTTTTCCCGCAGCGTTTATAATTCGCTGTAGATCATTTTCCAAACGG
>PGXI01000151.1 GCA_002839125.1 Tenericutes bacterium HGW-Tenericutes-5 | reverse complement strand
AATTAAAAGAACTATAAAAGCAGCTTTGGCTGCTTTTTTTCATGATTTAATTTAATCTAATTGTTAATTCATAAGAAATGTGCTACAATTTGTCATCATAGTCATATGATATAAACTGCTCATTCGAGGAATAAAGCGCATAGGAAAGTGTGTTAAGAGTCAACTTATTTTAATCCTGATTTTAATCAATGCTTTGTTATCTACAGGCTTGTCTTTTGCCTATTGGGCGAGTTCAGTTTCAGGAAGTGTGACTCAAGGACAACCGGTTGTCTCTATAGGCGATTGGGGAATACCTATATTTACAGCACAAGAATTTTATGATTTTGCTAATAAAGTAAACAGTGTAGCTACTGATGAATACTATCTAGCGAATAATATTGATTTTACAGGATTTACATGGACTTATAGCGCATCAAACAGCACAGTAACTTTTAGAGGAAAACTTAACGGAAATAACAAAACCCTTTCAAATTTAACCATTACAAACGCCAGCACCTCATATCTTTATACAGGTATATTTCCAAGAATGGATGGAGGTACTGTATATAATTTAACCTTAAATAATGTCAATACAGTAACTGCTTTAACTGGAACATCTCAAAGATCAGGCATCATTACAGGAAATGTTTATGGTGGTACAAATAACATTAGCAACATAAAACTAATTAACTGTGGTTCACAAGGTAATAGTTCCAATGGTGTAGGTGGTTTAGTAGGTAATGTTCAAACAGCATCAACCATCTTAAACTTATCTAGAATTAAAGCAACCAATCTTAAAGTATTTAATAAGAGTGCTTATGTAGGTGGTCTTGTTGGACGTATCAGTACAACGGGAGCAAGAGTTAACATGAGTGATATCGACTTTAAGGGTGAAGTTCATTCATATACAAGTTCTGGATATTCCGGAGGACTCATAGGTTATATACCTTCTGGAACATTTTTAACTGTTGATAGAGCGGTTGTCGAAGCTACATATCAAAATACTTTAGTAACTAATTCTACATACTATTTACGATATTCTGATCGTTATTTAGGAGGTATTATTGGGCGTAATGCAGCAGTTACTGCGAATGTCAAACTTACCGATGTCTTCTTTACGGGTAGCCTTTATAATCAAACCAATACGAGAAGAAATGATGTAGGTACTGTTTCGGGTCTTGATACAACACAGGCTACGTTAACTAGAACCTATTATGCTTATGTTGCATATAGAACGAGTACAGGAACAATCAGTTATACACAAACAGGTCAAACCGGAC
>PGXI01000044.1 GCA_002839125.1 Tenericutes bacterium HGW-Tenericutes-5 | reverse complement strand
AAGTTCTTCTAAATCGGCTGAAACATCCAAAGTCTTTTCATAACCACGATGAACTCCACCGATTCCACCAGTAACCAAGAATTTTATCTTGGCCATCTCAGCTAGAATCATTGTTGAGGCAACTGTTGTTGCTCCTAGTGTTGAAGATGCTAAAATTCTTGCAATATCTCTTCTAGAAACTTTGGCTACATCTTTAGCTTGAGCTAGTTCTTCTAAATCTTCATCCGTTAAACCGATTTTGATTTTACCATTCATAATCGCAATAGTTGCTGGAACAGCACCTTCAGATTTGATGATTTCTTCTACTTTTTTTGCCATTTTCACATTTTCTGGATAAGGCATTCCATGAGAAATGATTGTTGATTCTAAAGCAACTACTGGTTTGTTGTTAAGTAAGGCTTCTTTAACCTCTTGCTTGATTTCTAAATACTTTTCTAAATTTTTCATTGTTTTTTTAACTCCTTTTTTAATAGATTTATTGAAAGATTTGGGTTTACTGCGTGATTTTGTTTTATAGTTAAACTGGAATTGATAGCCCCTAGTTTTACTGCTTCTTCAAATTTTAAATTATTGATGATTCCATAGATAGTTGCGGCACTGAATGCGTCACCCGCACCTGTCACATCAATTATATCTTTTTCTTCGACGATAAATGCTTCTTGATGTTTCAAGAATGACTTATTACCATAAACAAAGCCTTTTTTTCCTTCTGTTATCACTATTCGCTCTACACCTTTATCAAGCCACAATTTAGCAAGTGAAAACAAATCATCTGTGTTGGAATTGAAATATGTTTGGCTTTCATCAAGATTGGTTATAATTAAATTCACACCTACAATCTCATCAGGCATATTTCTCATTTTTGGTCCTGATACTCCCACTATGCAAAGATTTTTATCTTCATTATTTGCATATTCAACCAAAGCTTCCAACCCGCTTTTTTTGATGTTCGTATCTGCAATAATCCATGAACTGAGAATCAGATGTTTCCTGTGCTCTAAAATCCAGGTTCTGTCCATAAGGTCATTTATCGACATATCCGCAAAACCAACACTCATGTTTCCATGCTTGTCAATGATCGAGTAATAACTGCCAGTTGGTTGATTATCAAGCGTATCTGTCGCAAAGACTTCCATTAGTTTCTTATTGTCTTTTAATAAGTTTTCACCAACCGTGTCTTTTCCAACAAGACTCATCAAAGAAACTCTTTGGTTTAATCTAGCTAGATTTTCTGCGATATTACGGATAACCCCACCATAGGAGATTGATTTTGATACAGGATTAGATGTTCCCATGATCATTTGATCCTCAAGATTAAAAGTATAATCAACGTTAGCTCCACCAACACAAGTAACATATTCTTTCTTTCTTAGGACGTATGGTTTACCGAGAATATATCCTTTAGTTTGTAAACCACTAATTAAGTTCGCTACTGCTGGTCTTGAAAGATTCATCTTATCAGCAATATTCTTTTGATTAATGTAAGGATCTTCTTCAAGGATTGCTAGCACCTTAATTTCATTGTCATTTAACTTCATATTATCACCACTAACATTTGTTTTATTATAAACTTATGTTTACAAACGTATTATATAATAAAAAATAATATTTGTAAAGCAAAAAGAAAAAGTCAGAATTTTCTGACTTTAATCACAATTAAATTTTTAAATCTCCTGGCTTAATTAAGCCTTTCCTTCTAAATATAATATCAATAACTAAAACTAAAATTATTGGCAGAACTATTTGTAATAATAGGACCGCTAATAAGCTTGTGCTCGAAAAGCCCATCGCATCAAATGTTGAGAACTGACCAACTAATCCCGATGTTCCCATTCCCGCTCCAGTTGGCACTGTTTGAGTTTTAAAGACCAATGTAGAAATAGGACCCAAGATTGCAGAAACAATAATTGTCGGCAACCAGATTATAGGTTTTTTTAGAATATTCTTAAACTGTAACATCGATGTACCAATTGCAACGGATATTACAGTTCCGATATTATTATCTTTTCTCGACATTATCGCGAAACCAAGCATTTGCACGCTACCGCCAACAACAGCAGCTCCTCCGGCAATTCCGCCTAGAGAGATTGCGATTGCGATTGCTGCACTTGATATTGGTGCCGTTAAAGCCATACCCATGATAACCGCAATTATAATACCCATAATAAATGGTTGTAAGCTTGTAGCTACTTGAATCAATTCACCAAAGTAATCCATTCCGGTTTTCACAGGATATCCGATTAATTTGGTTATCAGCAGCCCTACTATCGCTCCAACTATAGGGACAATGATGATATCTAAAGGTGTCTTCTTAAATAATAAGTATTTTAATACAAAGTAGACAGAAATCGTTGTTATATATGCGACCATTGGGTCGTAATAAAAGTAAGTTGCTATTCCACCAGTTACTCCAGTAATCACCAACTTGATACCATCTAGTTTTAAAGCGATTGCGATCCCAAATCCAATACCGATACCCATAAAGCTTTTTAAAACGGTCGATAAAGCAACAAGATTTGTGTATATAGTATCAACACCAACGAATATTTTAGCGATTTGGCCGATGATTACTCCAATTATTAAAGTAGCGAAGAGTCCTATTGCCATACCATTGAAACTCGTAATAAAAAAGTTAAGAACTTTATTTTTTGTCATATTTTTACCTCTTAAGGAATATTTGTCACCTTTATATTCTATCAATAAACTCGTTAAAAAGAAAAGAAAATGTATCTTTTTCTTTTGGTAAATGTAATTTTGCTTTTTTTATCCTATCCCATTAGCAAATAAATTGTTAAAATACAGATAACATGATATAATTTTTCTTGTTAAAAAAGTTGAATTTCAAGGAGAGATAAAGTGAGTTATTTGTTGCTTATAGTAGGTTTTGTTTTACTTGTAAAAGGTGCTGATCTTTTTGTAGAAGGCTCATCAAAACTTGCTAAAATTTTAAGAATTCCTCCGATAATTATCGGTTTGACAATTGTCGCTTTTGGGACATCTACTCCAGAAGCCGCTGTTAGCATCTCTGCTAGCATTAATGGCAGTGAAGGTATCTCACTAGGAAATGTTATCGGTTCAAACCTAGTTAATATCTCTTTGATTTTAGGTTTAACAACTGTTATCACGCCGATGATTGTGCAAAAGAAAACCATCGTTAAAGAAATACCTTTGGCTTTATTAGGAAGCGTAGCTTTACTAGTAATGTTACTCGATACTTCTTTAACTTCTGAAACTGTCAATTCCTTATCAAGAACAGATGGAATCATTCTATTATTATTTTTTGGAGTATTTGTATATTACATTGTTGAAGTCGCAATCAAGAATAAAAACAATCAAAAGATTTACTTCATTGAAAAAGACGATAAAAAGCCTTCAGTACTTCCTAGTTTATTAAAACTATTTATTGGATTAGGTGGTCTTGTACTAGGTGGATGGCTAGTAGTTAAATACGGTCAAGAAATTGCGCTTTCATTAGGAATGAGCGAAACACTCGTTGGTTTAACGATTGTTGCTATCGGTACATCGTTACCTGAACTTGTCACCTCGGTAACAGCGGCCCTTAAAAAAGAAAGCGAAATAGCGCTCGGAAATATCATCGGCAGTAATATTTTTAATATTATGTTTGTCCTAGGGATTTCATCAACTATTAACCCTATTACAATCAGCAGTAACATCGTTATTGATATAGTATTGATGATAATGGTTACTTTTGTTGTTATGATTTTTGCAACTACACACAAACGAAAAATCAACCGAATTGAAGGCAGTGTCTTACTGGCAATTTATCTTGCATATCTGACTTTTATCATAATAAGAAATTAAAAGAAGTATTGGATTAATCCAATGCTTCTTCTTTCTTCTTAGTATAATATTCTTCTTTTTTTTGTTGCCAATAGACTTTATCTTCATTTGTGATTTTGCGGATAATCTTACCAGGATTGCCAGCGGCAACCACACCAGATGGTATAGATTTTGTCACAACTGAACCAGCTCCAATAATAGACCCATCACCGATTGAGACTCCCGGATTAATCACGACATTTCCACCTATCCAAACATCATTTCCGATAATTATCTTTTTACCATACTCTAGGTATGAATTTCTAACATCTTTATCAATCGGATGAGTAGCTGTATAGATATTTACATTAGGCGCAAACATAACGTTATCACCAATTGCAACTTCATTTACATCAAGAATTATGCAATTGAAATTCGCGTAGAAGTTTTTTCCTACAGTGATATTCACTCCATAATCGCAATAAAAAGGTTTGTTGATGAAACAATTCTCACCTACACTATTAAACAATTTGTGCGCAAGGATTTCTCTGGTTTTAAAATCATTGAATTTTGTTTGATTGAACTCATCAAGAATTTCATGACACTTTATATGCATCTGCGCTAACTCTTGATCTGGAGAATAATAAAGTTCTCCACTTAACATTCTTTCTCTTTCGCTCATGTTTTTTAGCCTTTCTACTGAAGTTTATTAAATCCTTCTCCATACACTTCATGAGTATTGTTAATAGTTAAGAACACATTAGCATCTAATTTGTTGATAAATGCTCTTAATTTTAAAAACTCTCTTTTATTGATTACAACGACAATAATATTCCTTTTTTGTTCAGAAAATCCGCCTTCACCGTAATAAGCAGTGAAACCTCGATCAAGTTCTTTGATGATAAACTCTTTTATCTCTTCATATTTTTCACTTATTATCGTTACTTCTTTTTTTAGATTAAAGCCTTCGATAATATAATCAATTACAAATGCATTGATTAAAACCCCAAGTGCTGCGTACATCGCAAGCTTTGCGCCAAAGGCAAAACCAGCCAAAAAAGTGATTAGAATATCGGAAATAAAGACGCCTTTGCCTAAATCAATATGGAAGAATTTATGTAAGATTTTCGCGGTAATATCGGTTCCGCCGGTTGAAGCGTTTTGATTAAAGACAATGCCCATACCGCTACCGGCAATGATAATCCCAAAGATTAACTCTAAAGCAATATCACCTACTAAAGGCTCAGTTACAGGAACAAGTTTTTCCAACATAAAAATAATTAACGAAACAGCGAAACTGGAGTAGATGGTTTTTACCCCAAAAGCTTTACCGATAAGAATAAACGCAATTACAAATAATATTAAATTAATCCCAATCATTATTATCCCTACTGGTAGTACTGGTAAAAAGTTATTTATGACTATCGCTAAACCATTAGCACCACCAACTGCGAGATTACTTGGCATTAAAAAGAAGTAAAGACCCGCAGAAACCATGATAATACCTAAGTTTAGTAAAAAATATTCTTTAATTTTCCTTTTCATAATAATTTACCTCCATTTTTACGACATAATAATTATAATACAAAATCATATTTTAAAAAACCAATTTATTTTTAATAAAGTCAAAAAACATTTTTAATAATTAATTATAAATAAATGATATAATTATAGTGGTAAAAATATCGAGGTGTATTAATGAAACAAGTAGAGTTATTGTCTCCAGCCGGAGATCGTTTATCATTCATAGGAGCTATTAATGCCGGGTGTAACGCGGTTTATTTAGCTGGCAAAAAATTTGGGGCGAGATCTTTCGCTCAGAATTTTGAAGTTGAAGAAATCATTGAAATGATTAAATACGCTCATTTAAGAAATGTATTAGTCTATGTAACTTTAAATACGCTTGTTTATGATGACGAAATACCTGCTTTGATTGAGTATGCGGATATTTTGGTTAAGAACCATGTTGATGCTTTAATCATTCAAGATTTAGGCGTTTTAGAAATTTTTTCAAAACGTTATCCAAATACTGATTTACATGCCTCAACCCAGATGAACACACTAAATGTAGAACAAGCTAAATTCTTGAAATCTATCGGCGTAAAAAGAATCATCCTTGCCAGAGAAACTTCTATTGAGGAGATCAAACACATCAAAGAAAATGTCGATATCGAACTGGAAGTTTTTATCCATGGCGCTTTATGTATTTCTTATTCCGGAAATTGTTATTTTAGTTCCATGATTGGTGGTAGGAGCGGCAATCGAGGCGAATGTGCCCAGAGTTGTCGCTTACCATATGAGCTTTATAAAGAAGATGAACTAATTGAAAACAAGAGCTATTTGTTATCGGCCAAAGATTTGATCACAATTGATCATTTAGAAGCATTGATTGAACTTGGAATCGATTCCTTAAAAATCGAAGGAAGAATGAGAAAGCCTGAGTATGTTGTTCAGTCAGTCAAATCTTATCGAAATTTAATCGATAGTTATTATAACAATCAAGAAATAGATAACGAAAATGAAAAAGAGAAACTAACAAAAGTATTCAATCGCGGGCAAACTAAAGGTTTTTTATTTAACGAAACCCCTAAAGAAATTGTTAATAGCGATAAACCAAATCATGTTGGCGTTACAATTGGAAAAGTTATTAATTTTAATAGGGGTAAAGTGACTGTATTATTAAATGATTCTTTAAGTGTTAATGACGGAATCAAATTCATTAGCAATAAAGAATGTGGAATGACCGTATCCAGAATCAGTAAGAATGATATGGTAATATCTCAAGCATTTAGTGGAGAAGTCGTAGTTTTAGATTCTAAAGATCCAGTTGAAGTTGGATCAGTTGTTGTTAAAACATCTGATAGCGAGCTAGAAAATACACTTTCAGTCTATTTGAAGGAAGATTACACTTCTATCCCATTAAAAGGAACTGTAAACGCATATCTAAACAATAGACTATCTGTTGAAGTTGTCGACGAACTAAACAACCTTTATTTCGTTGAAAGCGAGTTTTTAATTCCTGAAGCTAAAAACCAACCAATCACTAAGGAAAATCTATCTGAGCATTTTTACAAACTTGGCAATACACCTTTTGCCTTTGAAAAACTGGAAATTAAATCCAATGAATTAGGTTTTATACCCGTTAAAGTAATTAATGAATTAAGAAGAAAATTAATTGAAAAAATAATCGCTGAGAGAATAAAAAGACCAGAGAGAAAGATAGTTGATTATAGTTTTTCTAAAAATATTGACTTGAATATCGAAGATAAACCTAATCTTATTGTTTCAGTTAATAATACCGAACAATTTGAAGCCGCTATAAATTCAGGCATCAAAGAGATATATTTAGATGCTAATCTAACTATAAAAAACGACACTTATAAAGATACGAAAATCACTAGAAGACAAAGAAGAATCAATCCTTTTGCTGATTATAAACAATATAAAGAAACAGTCATATCTGAAGTAGGTCTATTAAACGAAAAAGAGAAATTCTCAAGAATATTCACTGATGAATTTATGAATGTCACCAACATTTACTCTATCCACCTTCTTCATTTGAATGGTGTAGAAAGAATAACTTTATCATCTGAAACTAATCAATATATATTAGATAATATAGTGAAAAATTACTTCGATACATTCAAAACCTCTCCAAACTTGGAAAAAGTAGTTTATGGTAGAGAAGAGTTGATGATTTCAAAGTATTGTCCAATCGCCAAGAGTTATGGAACCAATGTTGGCTGTATGCTTTGTTATAAGAATCAGTATTACTTAAAAGACCGAAAAGATGAATTGTACCCATTGATTAATGACGGTTTGTGCAATATAAAAATAATGCACTCTAGACCGTTGGTTTTGATTGATTATGTTTTTGATCTAATTCAAAATGGAATCTATAATTTACGATTGAACTTCACAACTGAAAGTTATGAAGAAACAGTTAAAATCATCAAGGCTTATCAAAATGCTATTAATAAGCTACCATTTAACTTAGGGATAGATAAATACACAAAAGGAAGATATATTACAAAAGTAGCTGAAGATTTTTAAAAAACAAAAGAATGAGACTAATTCTCATTCTTTTTCTGTTTATTGGATAATCCAAAATGCTCTTCAACCTGTTTAAATTTCTCTAAAATATCGTCTTCTACCGTTTCTCTAACAAGATAGAAAAATCCTGATTTCGTAAAACGTTCTACTACTTCCTGACGGTTAGCATAGGTTAAAGTTTCTTTAAACTTTTTCAAGTTTTCTTCAGGTTTGTCAGTTTTTTTGATTACATCCAGAAGAAACTGTTTTTCTTTATCCATCCGGTTAAACCATTCATTTGTAGAGATTTCTGGAGTGGTTACCATATAACATACCCTGTTTCTGTCACTGATTCTTTCTAAAACTTCATGAGGTAGATTTGTATCTACGATAACTAATCTATCTTTTGCGATGGAAAGAAGTTCTACTATTTCAAACTCTATCTGTTCTTTAGAGGTGTTATCTAATCAATCAGCATAATCTTCTTTACTTCTTGTGACAAACTCTTCCCAAGAACTCATCGTATTAAAATAGTTCATATTAGGATGAGTTTCCTTTGTGGTAAGTTTCAAAAAATCACCGAATTTATAATTTTCTTCACAATGAATCATATTATATTTTTCAGCTAACATTTTACAGATAGTTGATTTGCCAGCGTAAGCAGTACCATTAATAAAATAGACGTTACTTAAATAATGTTTAATGATTCTGTCATTGATATTCATATTGATAAACCTTTCATTTTTGAGATATATGTAGATGATTACAATGCGGACAAACAATCTCATTGTTTTGACTAATCTTTGTTATATTTCTAAAATACATTTGTGACTCAATCTGCTTTTCTTCAAACCATTTTTTATCATATTCAAAATCAAATTTCTTAAGAACATTTTTCTTTTGATTAGCATTTTGAGTGTAAAAGAATTTCTGATTAGTTTCGTCACAGAAACCTTCTTTTATTTGAATCATACAATCGTCGCATTGATAATAATTATGTCTTTGGTCATGACTAAGATTGCCACCACAGAAAGGACATGTTTTTCTTAAAGTGTCAGAATAAACCATGCCTTTAAGAATAATTTGCTGGAGTCGTCTAAAAGAATCAATGTCTTCCATGTTAATGAAGATATCGTTTCTTTCAAGATATTCTTTTTCAAAAGGACTAATTGGGATGATTTCATCAATCGAGTATGACTTCTTCTTTTTTCCTATTTCTTCAGGAGAATAGATGGAATTAGTTAACATTATTTTATAAGTTTTTTCTTTAGTAAAAGCTAAGAACACTTCTGCTTTATCATTATTGGTGATATTAAGAGTCCAATCCTTAAACTTAAAGATAATATCTGGTTTTGTTAAGTCCATCTTCGTTTCAGGATTGATTTCAAAGTTAAAATGTCCGCTAGCAAAGATCATTAAAATTAAAACATAGTTTAAGTAATTTTTGCTTAATGAATCAAAATCAATATTTTCATCGATTTGTTCTTCATTGGCTTTATTACCTATTAAAAATTTATGAATCTTATAAACTTGTTTATAATCTTTTTGCATTAAAAAGATATTGGTTTTCTTAAGTTTAAGATGCTTATTTCTCTTTTTGTTTTTTTGATAAATAGGTTTATAAAGTCTCGGAGTTATCGCTTGATTAACAAATGATAGTTCATGTAGCGTCTTTTTTGCTAAAACAAGATATTGATTAAAATCTCTGATATAACCCGTATGTAATTTTCCTAAAGCTAAGAAATACTTTACATGATTAACCTTTTCTAGTAGGTTAAATCTCATGATATCACTAGCATAGAGAAGATTTTCTAATGTTCTCCGGTTTTTTCTAACTAAGCTCATTACTTCATCAACGGTATTACAAAAAATGATATTCTCATAAATACTATAATCATCTTCATAAAGTCTAGTTAATAGTTTTCTCGGTTTTACCCCTCTTTTTGTTAAATTGGCTACATGTTGGCTATGATTAGCCAAATGTAGAAACGTATTCTGGTTAATGATTCTCGCGTTTTCTACAGGTAAAACATCATCATTGTCTTTTAGAATGATGATGGGTTTACTGAAGATTCTTTTTATAGCCGGTAAGGCTTTTTTTATGTTTTCAATGTTTTTTTCTAGCTTTTCAAAATCGAAATCTGGTTCGATTGAGAAGAGTGTCATGTTATGAACAACATAGTAATCAAATTCAATGTAAGAAATCGATTGATGTTTGTCAACGAAATCTTGGATGCTTGCCATTAATGAAGAAAAACGTTTGTATTCTTCGATTTTTATTTTCTTTAGGTCTTTAGTCATTTTATTCGTTATCAAGACGTCTGATGAAATCAACGCATTGATTTAAGTTTAGTTTTTCGAATTCCATTTCCAGTTTTTCTTTATCATCGATGGCTTTTACTTCTAATTTAGCAACAACTTTGCTTAAAAGGATTTTTTCTATAGCTTGGTCTTCAACGTTTTTATCTTTGAAACAAGCTTTATAAATGTTTACGAAGTCTTCGATTTGTTTTAAGATACGGTTACCAAAAGAAATGTTGAATGGAGCTAAAAGTGTTTCAACATTTTTGATCAATTGGCTATTTTCAGCGTCAAAATCGCCTTCTTTTTTTGCTTTTATGAAGAGTTCGTTAATTGTGTTGTAATCAAAATATCTTTGTGAGATTGGATCTGAGTAGTTTCTAACCTTAGGCGCACGTTTTGTAAAGTTCATCGTATGAGCACGGTCATATACTTTATCGGAAATTACGAAAGTTGATTCATCTCTATTGGCTGTACCGATAAACCAGACGTTGCTTGGAACTTTTAAGGTGTTGCTGTAATCTAAAGCAAGATACTCAGATTCTGTTTCGTTCTCTTTTTTTGTTAGTTTAATGTTTACTAATTTGATGTCTCTTTGCCCTTCTTCGTTTTCCATTAGAGAAAGGAAATCAGAGAAGTAATATTCAATTCTTGAAAGATTCATTTCATCAAGCAAGATGAAAGTGCAGATTTCTTTATTAAGTGCTGCTTTATATAATGCTAAAGTAAACTTTTTAGGTGTGTACTTCATTGAAAACTCATTATAATAACCTAGT
>PGXI01000043.1 GCA_002839125.1 Tenericutes bacterium HGW-Tenericutes-5 | reverse complement strand
CAATTTAGGTTCATAGTTTACAAACATCTCAATACTATAATCATTTCGGTATAATAGATTTCTTAACGCTACATACATATGAACATCATTCTTATAAATACTATACTTATCGTATTCTTTTCTTGAGGCTTTTGCTCCTGCTAAGATTTGCTTAATATTAATACCGCTTGCTGCTATCGGCAATAAACCTACAGCTGTTAAAACAGAAAATCTTCCACCTATATCATCAGGAACGACAAATGTTGTGTAACTATTTGAGTTTGCCAGTTCTCTTAAAGCCCCTTTAGATTTGTCAGTTGTTGCATAAATACGGTTAGCAGCTTCTTTTTCGCCATATTTTTCTTCAAGTAATCTTTTTAATACTCTAAACGCAATCGCTGGTTCAGTAGTTGTCCCGGATTTAGATATTACGTTAATTGCAAAATTCTTATTTTTTAAAAAGTCTACTAATTCATTTAGATAAGTACTACTCATATTATGCCCAGCAAATATTATGTCTACATTCTTTCTCTTTGGAAAATAAGGTTTCAAAAATTCAATAGCTGCTTTAGCACCTAAATAAGATCCTCCAATACCAATGACAACCAATATATTAGCTTGCTTTCTTATCTTTTTTGCAGCTTCGTAAATTCTTTCAATCTCGTCATTATCATAGTTTTCTGGTAAATCTAACCAACCTAAATATTCACTTCCAAGACCGCTTTTATCTTCTAGTATTTTTCTCGCTTGTTTAATCTCTTTATTGATTGAATCAAGATCTTTATCATTAATAAAAGGTAAAGCAAATCTATAATCTAAATTTAAATGTTTACTCATTATAATATCCTCCTATATACAACAAATATTATAACATAAAGATATCAAATCCAGCCTCTTAATGTTCAAAATGCAACCACTTTCAGAACAAAAATAATTCTAACGAATTATACTTTTAAAACAATCACTTACTAAACAAGTAAGTGCGCTTAGGCGTGTTCCAACCTTTAGTCCCTATCCATTTGGCTTCGGGGTTACCTTTTCTCATTATGTTTAATGCGGCATTTAAGTCCGCATTTATCAGGATTTTATCTTTACTTAGATATAATCCTCGTTTGATTCTCCTACCACTAAAACTTTCTTGATAACTTAATTCATCTTTATCAATGTAAGATGCTTTTGAAGTATATGCTTCATTGATTACTATGGTTTCAATCTTTTCTTGTTCAGCTAGATAGATGATTCTATCTTTAAGTCTGGGTATCGGGATTGACTTCGACCATTGATTGTATTGATCATTTAAAGTTATATCTTTGAAACCTTCATTATACCTAGTATTTCTTCTATATAATGTAACTATGTAAATACAATTTCCTATTAAATAAAAAAACAACTCAAATTTTATACAAAATTTGAATCGCTTTTTTCTAGTTATTGTCTTTTTGATACTTTTCAACCCAAGCTTTTAGTTGTGTTTCAAAAGGTTTGAAACCACTTGTAACTTCAGTTGATTCTCTTTTTTTACGTCTTTTCTTATTTTGGGTTTTGTAACTTAAACTAATTTTATTGTTATCGATTTTGATAACTTCTAGCGTTACTTCATCCCCGACACTAAGATAGTCTTCTATACTTCTAACATAACCATCGCTAATTTCTGAAATATGGACTAATCCATCAATCTCATTGTCAATTTTAACAAATGCTCCGTATGGTTTAATATTAGTAATCCGACCTTTGACGATGTCACCTTGTTTCATATTTAACACCCCTCAAAGAAACTGTAAATATTATAACACATCACAATTTTTTTTCAAGTAATAATCCCGCTGGGTAAAAATAAAAGACTAACTTTAAAAAGTTAATCTTTATCTCCTACTGCATTATGCGCAATTGAACTAGCTGCAGCTGCTGCTATAGCTCCGATAATGTCATCCATAAAGGTATGACATTTATCAGGTTGTTTTCCAAGCGCGTCTAACTCACCAATTATACCTGGTTTTACTTTATCTACGTAACCAAAATTAGTTAATCCGATTGATCCATAAACATTTGTTATTGATAAAACTAGAATTTCGTCTATCCCATAAAGTGGATTGTCTTCACTAACTAAAGTTTGCAATGGTTCAGACAACATCTTCTTTTCAGCTAACATATCTAGTTCTAAACCTGTTACAATTGCGTTTTGAACTTCTCTTTTATCCAAAACTCTACTAACAGCGTTTAAACAAAGCTCATTAGTAATGTTAGGAATGTATTTTTTTTGCAAGTCGTAGACAATCTCCACAATTCTATCAAGAGTAACTCCTCTTGACTCAAGCAAATTAATACAGATTTCCTTCATTCTTTTTTGTTTTTCTACCATATATGCTCAACTCCTATAACTCCAGGAACTCTTTCCAAAAGTGTATCTTCAATCAAATCAGACATTGTAGACTCAAATCCGGCACAGCCTACACAGGCACCTTGCAATTTAACATAAACTATTCCATCTTCAAATTTTACAAATTCAATATCGCCACCGTCACGATTAATATATGGTCTAATAAGTTTAATTACTTCTTTAATTTCGGCAATAATTTCTTCATAATCCATTTAAATCACCTCTATTCTTCAAACTTCTTGTTTTTATCATAATTAGGATTTTTTAAAATATAATAAGCACAATTAGGGGAGCACGATTCAACAACATAATCGGGAATTAAATGATAATTATCATCTGAAAAACCTTTCAAACGTAAAATACCCGCCGAATAATCTCCGACTAAATAAGGATAAATATCAAAAAAATCTACATATCTCTTATTGAAGTCATCCATAACGAAAGCTTCACGATAATTTTTAATTAATTCAAATTCTCCATGCATTGATTCAATCATATAATATCACTCCTAGCATTAATATTTTATCACAGTAGTATTTTTTTTAAAAACATATTTACTTTAAAAGAAAAAACTAAGAGAAATTCTCTTAGCAATTAATCTAAAATATAATCTGACTTCTCTAAAATCACTACTGATTCACAAATTATTCCTTCTTCTCTACCAACGAACCCTAACCCTTCAAAAGTAGTTGCTTTAACTGAAATCAAATGAATATCGCAGTTAAGGATTGAAGCGATATTTTCTCTAATGGTCTTAATATAAGGTCTTATCTTTGGTTCTTGTAAAGAAACCATTGTATCGATATTTGATATTTGATATCCCTTGGAACTAATGTAGTTAAACACTTCTTTAAGTATTAAACCCGAATCATAATCTTTGTATTTCGGATCGTCGTCTGGGAAGAATTTACCTAAATCCCCAAGAGCCAAGGCTCCTAACATTGATTCAGCAATCGCATGTAACAAACAATCGCCATCGGAATAACCAACAGATCCTTTATAATGTGGTATTTCAATACCGCCAAGAATAAATTTTGATCCTTCTTCTAAAGGATGAATATCTTTTGAAAATCCTATTTTAATCATAATAAAGCCTCCAGAATCTTTATGTCAAGTTCAGTGGTTAATTTAATGTTATTTTCATTACCTTCTAATATTATAACATCTTCTTGTAGTTCTTGCATATATAAACTTGCATCATCACTATAAGAATTTTCATTAACTAGAGACAGCTCATAAGCCTTCATTATTTTATCCGTTGTAAAAGCCTGAGGTGTTAGTAACAACATATAGTTATCTCGGTTAACATAATTCTTCAGTTTGCCAAATGAAACTTTAGCTATCGAATCTTTCAACTTTTTGCCTAAAACACAAGGATTTTCTTTTACGGTTAACTTCAATTTTTCAATATCATTTTTGTCAATAAAAGGACGAGCACCATCATGAATCATCACAAATTTATTGTTTACTTTCTTTAAACCATTGTATACACTTTCTTGTCTAGTGATACCACCTAAGGTGATTTTTACATCTTTACCCTTTAACAACTCTTTTACATGTGATTGATCTTTTTCAGTAGTCACAATAATAACTTCAGAGAATGAAGAATCCTTCAAAAAATATTCAACAGAATATTCTAAAATTGATTTTTGATGTATTTCATAAAAAACCTTATTATATCCCAAATTTAATCGGGTTCCTTTACCTGCAGCTAAAATGATAACTGAATACATAGCCTATCCTCCGAAAATTGAATAGTTTTGTTTGTTATTTCTTATCGCTTCTTCTAAAGCTTTATTACTTAAACTTATAAACTCTGTTATTTCTATTGTTTGCCAAGGATCGTTCTTAATGATTCCGATATTCGGATAAACAATTTGAACTATTCCGCCAACATTAATTCTGACGTTAATTAAATCGCCACCACTGACCAAAGCTCTATGAAGATTAGCATATCTTTGCTCGTCTTCGATAATTACTGCAAATTGGATTCCTGTAACTCGAAAAACTGTATTATTATCCTTTGCAAAATGAAATTTCATTTGTTTAATATATTCAGCAATCATTAAATTACCAACATCTCTACCGAAACGCTTATTTATGTCAGGTATATTTGTTAAATGCATCATTGCTAAATAGAATGGTTTTTTTTCTTTTCTCAAGTATGAAATTTGATTTGTCAAATCATCTTCACCCGGTAAACCGTCTACTAACTGAAGTGATGTTTCTGGAAATAACTTTATATCTAATTTTTTTATAACCGATATTAAGTAATCTGTATTATCGTGACTAAAGATTTTTAATTTTTCTTCAACCCATGTATAAGTATCACCTATTTTAAGACGATACTTGTGTAAAAACTCAGGTATCTTTTTACTCACTTTTTTTAAGTTTAAAATGTATGCTGATTTGTCCTCTGGATGTAAATATTTACTAAACTCCTCTAATGTCATTTGCGGTTTATCTGAATTGATTATCTTCAAAACCTCATCTGTCATAAATAGACCATTTCGATCGTCATCGTAGAAAATTAATCCATCATTTAAAAGCCCGATTGTATGAATAAATCTTTTTCTCAAAAGTTCTGAAGAATCCCGTGTATTATTTAGTTCTTTTTCTAATTCGAAAAAATCATAATCAGTTAAGTTCTGAGTAATCTTAATCTTATTTTTGAAATTAATGGCCAAAACAACAACAATTAAATACAAGTAATAATGCAGATATTCTTTTGTGTTTATATCTTGTAAGAAAACTAGTATGTCTGGAAAGAACTCAATTATAACAAACAAAATCAAGGAAAATATAACTAAGATCAATTTCCAAATCCGAAGTTTTTTATATAAAATTGTACTAAATACAAATAGCAAGACTATTATTAAAATCGAGCCATAATAAAGATAATCATTCATCATTTTCTCCTATTATTTCTTGATACTAGTTCTAACATAGATAATTGGATAGAAGTAAGTCAGTAAAATTCCAAAGAATAAGAAGCTATAAAACATTGTTACGTAACTGTTCCCAACTAAGTAAGTTCCACCGAGAATAACCAAAAAGATGAAACCCCAGATAAAAGTTAGTCCATTTGTAATAATTTTAAACAATTTTGTATTTCTGTAATCTGCTTTCATATCATATCGATGATAAAGATAAACAATCGGTTGATTGATAATTACCGAAGTTAAAAATACTAAAATAATAAATCCTAGAAAAATATCATCCGAATATAAATTATTAAACTTTGCTAGGAATATAGATAAAACTGAAGC
Organism: Tenericutes bacterium HGW-Tenericutes-5; assembly: GCA_002839125.1. Taxonomy (GTDB): domain Bacteria; phylum Bacillota_I; class Bacilli_A; order Izemoplasmatales; family Hujiaoplasmataceae; genus UBA2289. The sequence goes on along the minus strand of PGXI01000043.1, from coordinate 5,264 downwards.
GATAAGCAGGCCGGAATTCAATACTATTTCAAACCAACTTATATGCTCATAAGTTTGATACTTTATAATGCTTACAACAATACTTAAACAAAAAGCTATTGGGAATATATAAATATTCGGGTAATAATTACTTAATAAAGAAGCAACTGAATAGATAAAAAGATGCATGAAGAATAATTTAACCCCAAAATACTTATACTTTGATGTCAAATACTCCTCTTGAACAAATTCTTGATAATCATCTAGCTTAAACGCATCCACTGCTTTATAAAGCAGTTCTAAATCTCCGCGATATTTCAACGATCCTGACTCCAAAACAGACTTGAAGCTAGTTTTTTTAAGTAATAGATCACTCAATTTATCATTTGTAGTATATATAGAAAGATCTGAATTATTATATCTTCCATGATGAACTATTATATTCTTTCCTTTAGTTCTTATATAGTAGTTGCTTTTTCCGATATGGAAGTTAATGTGTATTTCTTTACTGTCTAACTTTTGAAAATCATAATTATGCCTTATCATCATCATAATTTCATCATTAGAGAAATATTCGAAATCATCAGTATTATCACCATAATAAAGTTTATCTTCAATCTTATCTGCGTAAATAATACTTTGATTAATCGCTCCAAAGAATCCCGCTTCGGGGCGAATAAAATCTCCTCCTATGAATAAATTCTCAAATACTTGAATATGTTCAAAAGTCTCAACATTGATCATTTCGTTAATCGATAAATTCCTTCTTAGTTTAGAATCTCTAAGCATCGATAAATATTTACTTGATTTCCCGATTTTTAAATCACCAACGAATTTTCTAAGTTTAGGAATATAAACATCTATTAACTTCAATAAATCTTCCTTGCTAGGAACAACTTCGCCAACATAAGTAAAATCAATACATAGTAAACCTTCTTTTTTACGCAAGTCCTGATTTATTGATTTGCTATAATTATACATCCTTATTAGTTTTGTTGAGTTTAAATTATCATTCTTGAAATAATATATCAAATCTTCAATGCCAATATCGCTGAGCTTTGTATTTAAAGCTAAATATAATGTAGAAATCTTATGATCACTATTAATGTTAGGATAATACAAATTCAGTAATTCCATATCTTTATTTGATATATCAAAATATTTTTCATAAAAATCGATTGGATTTCCACTTACGAAAAAGTATTTTGCGTAAATCAAATTATTTTGCGAATCTATAATACATTCAATCTTTTTATCTTTTACCACAAACTCCTTAACAGAAGTCGCTGAAAATGCTTTTGGATTAACCAAATTAATCTTCTCTATTGATTTTAAGCAGATATCTTTATAAGAATTATTTAGTAAATAAAAACCTGATTCTAATCCCAAAAAGTAGTTAGAAAAGAAACTATAAGCATTTACTTCCTCTATCGGTAATCCACTTATAAAGTTATTATATGTAAATTCTTTAATTAGATTATCACTAGAAAAATACTTAATTAAAAGCTCTTCTAAAGAGTAATCTCCCCACTCAATCATCAAAGAAGAAAGAGTATATTCCGTATTTATTAACATATTTAAGAACTGTTCTTTATAATTAACATAATGCTTTTTCAAAATTTCAAAAAAATTATCGATTTCTTTAATGTTTTTAGGATAATGTCTTACAAGATATATTCTAAAACCTTCTAAGGAGTTAAGTTGTTTATGAAAATCACTATTTTGATTTATCAATGTGTTTTCTTCGGTTTTTTCATAAGAAAGCGACTTAACTAATCCCAAATTGTCTAAATATGCATATAAAAGTCCTGATTCATCCAGACCAGAAACTACATTGTTGCGATTGTAAGCTAGACTAAATTTTTTATCCGCAAAAGATAAACGAATCTTTTCGTAGTCATTACTTTGATGAGAATCTTGAAGCACTAAAACCTTTCTCATCTTTCTCGACAAAAACAAAGCGACGGTAAGAGCATATAAATCTTCACCAACTACTACTAAATCGTATATTTTCAAGTTCTCACCACCTTTATATCAAATCAAATTATAACATAAACAAGGTAATATTTCTATTAGCCAAAAAAATAAAGCGCTAAAAGCGCTCTATTCCATTTTTAAGAATTTTTCAAAGTAAAGATTCAATGTTTCTCTACTAATATTGTACTCAATTTCTTTATTAACCGTAATGCTAACATGCCCTGTTTCTTCAGAAACAACAATTGTGAAAGCATCACTTTGTTCACTAATACCTATTGCAGCTCTATGTCTTGTCCCAAAGTGCATTGGTAAGTCAGTTCTCTTTGTTGAAGGATAATATGCTTTTGCACAAAGAATTTTATCGCCTCTAATAATAACTGCGCCATCATGTAAAGGTGCATTAGGAATAAAAATTGAAGTCAGTAACTCTTTAGAAACGTCCGCATTAAGCATCAAAGCTTTGTTTACAATTTTTGATAAATCATCATTTCTTTCAACGGTTATTAAAGCGCCAATTTGATTCTTAGATAAAAATTCCACGGCTTGATATAAATGATCAGCTAAGTCATTATTAACAAAATAAGTCTTATCTCTAGATGACTTTAATCCTGTCTTTTTAGCGAACTTATAAATATCTTCTGTAAATATCATAAATATCAAATAAATTACCGGTAAATAAACGACTATTCTTAGCCATAGAGGCAAATTCGCTACTTGTTCTGTAATCAAAAAGTACAAACTGGCAAGCGATAAAACCAAGAAAATAATCTTGGTTATTCCGGCTTTAATGTATGTAACTTTTGATTCCAACTGCAAAACAAACACTGCATACAAATATGTAATTATTACCAATAATTCAAAAATACTCATAATATTACCTCTATCTCAATTATAAACTATATTCTTTATGAAATAAATACTATTTTGCAACATCTGTTTTCTTGAAAACGATATCTAGTGCAAAATATGCTATTGGTATTAAAAGTGCTGATGCAAAGAATGGTGCTATTGATTTAGCTATAGGGTAAACTGCATAATCAATTCCAATCCAATTAATAACAATAAAATCAAATAACTCTGCTAATAAACTACTTACGATCAATCTCGATAAGAATACTAAAATAACGATTGAAAACTGCATGGTGTTCTTATTTTTAGGTTTAAACGTAAAATATGCATTTGCAAAATAAGAAAAAATCGATGCTACAATAAAAGCGATTGAATTCGAGAAAAACGCACCACCAATAAATCCGGTTGTATTTTCATTATAAATCAGTGAGTAAACCAATAAGTGAATAAAAGTATTTAATATTCCTATAATTCCAAAAGTTAAAAATTTCTTAGTCAAAAAATTCTTTTTAACAAATAACCATATCTTATTCAAACGTTATATCCTCCGATGTTTCTTCCACCAAGTAAATAGGACGATTGAGGATTTGCTTACGGTTAGAGTAAAGCAAATATATCACTACATATGAAAAAATGCTTAGCACTATAAATAATAGTGACATATGGAGACTTAAAATCATACTTGTTAAATCGATTACATTAGTGAAATACAAAACCAAATCTGCAACAACTAACAATAATCCCATAAAAAAGAATATTACCGGCAAAACTAATAAAATCGTTGAAAATTGATTCATTCCGTTAAAAGCATATTTAACTAGAGATTTAAAACTCCATGAACTCTTGCCGTGTTGTCTTGGAATAAAATCATATTCTATACATTTTCTTGGATATCCGACCCAAGAGAAAATACCTTTAATAAAACGATAATTATCTTTAATTTTTAAAAATGCATCAACAACTATCTTGTCCATCAATTGATAATCTTTTGCACCATTGTCCAAAGGTTTTTCGGTATATGCATTATAGATTTTATAAAATATATTCGCGAAAAATGTTCTTAATTTAGGTTCGCCTTTTCTAGATTTGCTTCTAGTATAAACAATTTTATATCCTTCTCTATAATGTTTTATCATTTCTGTAATTAATTGCGGTGGTTGTTGTAGATCGCAATCTATAATAATTATAAAATCTTTATCTCTTGAACTTTCTAAGCCAGCATGCATTGCTGCTTCCTTACCGAAATTTCTTGATAAGGATATGTATTTTACCGATTTATCTTTTTTATTTAACTTAATAATTTCTTCTAAAGTTTTATCTTTTGATCCATCATTGATAAACAAGATATCAAATTCGATATCATCATATTTAAGATATTTTGTAGCTTCTTCATAAAATAACGAAATATTCTCTTGCTCATTATATGCAGGAACAATTAATCTTGCTTTTTTCATATAATCATCCTCTTTTTTTCTTATTAACAACTAATGGCGTTATAAAAATCAATCCATAGATTGCTAAAGATCCTAAACTAATATACAAGCCTAAATCCATGTATTTTGGCGAAAATTTCATGGTTATCTCCACTTGAGAAGTCCCTTTCGGTATAACGATTCCGAGAAAACCTCCGCTTACACTAATTGTATCATATACTTGTTCGGATGTGAATTGCCAATCTTCAGAATAAGCAACTGGTATAACTACTATTTGGTCCTTATCTGAACTTACTAAATTACTATACTTTAAATCTATTTTTGCATTATCAATACTTAGATATTTATTATCAATATTATCTTGTGTAAGTATATCATCTAAATCATCATAAGTTTCTGCAATATATCTTAACCTTAAATTGTACAAATCATAATAACTATACATTCCCGAAGTTTTAAAAATATAAAGTTTATCTGGCTTAGTCTCATAATGATAGTATCCATCTAAAACCTCATATCTATCACCAAATTCATCAACAATAAAGACTTTTTCAAATGGTTTTTCAATGGCCATATCAAAAACTAAAAATCCTTTTTCGCTAGGTAAATCCAATTGAGAAAGATCATAGGTCAAATAAGCAGCGAACTCAAGCGCTCTTTCATTTCTCATTTTAAACACCGGTGCTGTTGTTAAATTTTCATTTTTCTCGACAAATATTTTTACCGGTCTTTTCCAAAATTCACATTTAATATGGTAAGGTGATTTTATTTCGTTTTCACCGACTCCAAAACTATATACATTGCACGCTTGCCTAGTCCCGTCACTAAACTCCATAAAAACTTGGCTTAAGTTTGAAACTAAATCATTTGTATCAAAAAACTTGATATAAGCTGCCCCAACAGTAAAGTTAATGTCCAGAGTTTCTTCATCATAGAGGTAAAATTCTCTTTCAACCTCATCATTAAATCCTGTTGTCATAACAGTTGTTCCACTTATTACTGTATAAGAAGAAATTGATTGCATAT
>PGXI01000150.1 GCA_002839125.1 Tenericutes bacterium HGW-Tenericutes-5 | reverse complement strand
ATGCAGCATAAAAAGCTTTCAGGTATACTTGTTGAATCTGTGATTTTATCACATGAAGTGCTTGCTCTAGTCATTGGTTTTGGTATCAATATCAATCAACAGGTATTTCATGATGATTTAAAGGATGCTGCAACATCACTTACCTTAAGTACTTCAAAAACCTATGATAAAGACGTGATTTACGATGCACTAATCGATCAATTTGAAAAGGATTATTTAGCTTTCAAAAAGGATTATAAACTTACGATTGATTATTGTAACAAGTATCATGTATTAAATGGTAAAAAGATATCCTATAGTGATCATCATGAGTTAAAAATAGCTAAAGTTATAAAGATTCAAGATGATGGTACACTCCTTGTCATAGGGGATCAACAAGAAATTGCTTTATCAAATAAAGATATTTCCATTGTCAAAGTTTAGTATATAAGCAAGATGATAAAATATGCTAATAAATCTATAAGCCTATTTGTAATCATAATTCCTAGCACACATCATATTCTGAGTGTGCTTTTTTCTTTATCTAAAATAATTATTTAAGCTCAATTATTTCTGCTTTATCAAATAAAAAACAAGTCCATTTTTTTGACTTGTCTTTTACTTAATATTAGACTTAGTTATTGTTTAAATGTCTCTTTTTGTTTTTCATTAAACAGCATTGCTACATTCATGATTGGAAGCATATAAGGTGGCACATTACCATTCATAGTCACATTAGCTAATAATGTTCTTAAGTATGGGAATAGAATTGCTGTTGCATTGTCAATTGCCAAAGTCTTCATTTCTACCTTTTCCCAATCATTCATTTCAAATAATGCCTTAATAATAACTTCAACATTAAATGGAACTGCATATTGATAATGATCAGATGAGATCGATATGCCCAATGTGATCTCATATTTTTGATCATCGAGTTTCGCTACATCTCTTTTAAAAACAGGCTCAAGATTAATTTTTTCTTTCTTATATTGAAAATGCTCATTTAACTCAAAATATGTTTTTACTACTTTGTATTTAAGTAGTCTCATTTCACTAACGCCAGTCATGGACTAAACCTCCTTGTCTATGAACTATGGTTTGGTATGTCGAAGTTGTTTGTTCATCATATTTATAATCGTATTTTTCAACTTTTTCAGTGTGTAATTTCTTCGTAATCTTTTCTTGCTCTGCTTGGGTTAATATATCTTTTGTTAACAATGTCAAAGCGAAAAAATTAGCCTCAAATTGCATAAGCCTGATGAGCTTATCATGCGTTGTATCTTGA
>PGXI01000042.1 GCA_002839125.1 Tenericutes bacterium HGW-Tenericutes-5 | reverse complement strand
CATGGAAACATTTCAATGGGTCACGCTAGAAGTTTAAGTAAACTCAAAGATGTTATAAGAATTAAAAAAATTGCAAATATGATAATTGAGGAACACTTAACAGTTAGGGATATTGAATCTTTAGTAAAAAAAGAAAAGAAGAAGAATGAGATTAATCGTAAATCAATATCATCAGATTTACAGACTGAACTTAATCTTTTCCGTGATAGTTTTAACCAAAATCATTTATTGAAAGAACCAGTTAAAATTACAAGCAACAAAATTGTTATTACTGTTCATAATGTTGAAGAAATCAAAAAAATTAGAGATATGATTAACGGTAAAATAAAATGACGGAAGAAATCAAAGAAGGCAGCATAGTTGTATTAAAAAAAGGACATCCTTGTGGGGAAAACAAATGGGAGATAGTTCGTTTCGGAACCATTTGTAAGATTAAATGTCTAGGATGTGACAGAATAGTAATAATCGATCGAGTTGATTTGAAAAAAAGAATAAAGAAGGTATTGCAATGAAAAAGCTACTTGATGATATAATTAAGTTTAGAGATGAAAGAGGTTGGAGGCAACATGATACTCCACAAGCTTTAGCAAAGTCAATTATTATTGAAGCAGCAGAACTCTTAGAGAATTATCAGTGGGAAGACACTAACCCAAATCTGACAAATGTTGAAGAAGAGTTGGCAGATGTTTTAATCTATTCTTTGGCTATGTGCTCGGATTTAGGCATGGATCCAGAAGAAATAATTAGAAGAAAATTAGTTAAAAATGAGGTTAAATACCCTAAAACCAATCAGTGATTAAAAATGTCAATTATTATTTTCTCTTTGAATAAGCCTTTGTTTGGTATTTTTAGAGATTTTTATTAAAAAAAACGGAAAATAATAATTGACAAATAAACTGATAAATAGTAAAATATTATTCGCATTGCAAAGAGATGTAAGGGGCCTATAGCTCAGGTGGTTAGAGCGCACGCCTGATAAGCGTGAGGTCGATGGTTCAAGTCCATTTAGGCCCACCATTCTTTTTAGGGGGTATTAGCTCAGCTGGGAGAGCGCCTGCCTTGCAAGCAGGAGGTCAGCGGTTCGATCCCGCTATACTCCACCAATTTAAAAAATTAGACATTGACAAATTTTGACGTGTTTGATATCATATAATAGCAACAAAAACACCGCGGGGTGGAGCAGTCTGGTAGCTCGTTGGGCTCATAACCCAGAGGTCGGAGGTTCAAATCCTTCCCCCGCAACCATTTAAATATACCAAGGTCCGGTGGTGTAGGGGTTAACATGCCTGCCTGTCACGCAGGAGATCGCGGGTTCAAATCCCGTCCGGACCGCCACTTTTATGGTTCGGTAGCTCAGTTGGTAGAGCAATGGACTGAAAATCCATGTGTCGCCAGTTCAATTCTGGCCCGAACCACCATTAGAAAACGTAAATAAGCCATCATTTGATGGCTTTTTTTATTGCTTGTTTTCAACAAGTTACAAAGTAGCCTCGCGACATATGGACAAATTCATCACAATACTGAAATTTTGCTTGGGTAAATTTACTTGCAAACATTATTATGTTATAATTAATTAAAATATATGGAGGAGTAACAATATGAAACTTAAACAAATTCATTTTGGTTTTTCAATAATTTTTCTTCTTTTTGGGTTAACGTTCTTTATATCAGACTTGACTTCTGATGTAGCAATTGGCAGATTAGGCATGATGTTTTTTGCTTTAATATTAATTGGCGGATATGGAATAACAAAATACATTTATGACAAATAGTGTTGCACGAAACGACTGAAAATCCATTATTCTAAATATCCAAGCTTATTTTAAGGAGAAATGTTTTATGAAAAAGTATATACCAATATTATATATTTTGTTTATGATATGCTTATTCTTGTTCTTACCAATAATTGTTATTTTAGTGCTATTTTATGCCACTGATATAAACATAAATCCAACTGAGAATATATTTTTACTTAATGTTTATGCAATGCCTATTTTGGGTATAGTTGCATTTATTCAGAACAATACATTTATAGAGATTAATCTAATTGAAAAAACAATTAGAAACAATGTTTCCGACTCAAGAAAAGACTGGAATTGGATTAAAAATATTGATAAATTAATCAAGGTTGAGTATAATACCGACAAACAGGAATGTAAAAGAGTTTTTGGTAAGAAATACATTTTCACCAAAATGCTGGTTTTAAGTTTTAATAGTCAAGAAATGAAATATATTTCTGTATCATTGTTTTCAAATAACCAAATTAATTCAATTATCAAATGTTTAGCCAACGAAATAAACGCAAACAGAAATTAGAAAAATTTGGTGATAAGAGAATATATTGTTGCATGAAATGACTGAAAATCCATTTGTTATACATATAAATAAATATAGGAGATTTTTATGAAAAAATCTATTATTGCAATATTTGTTTTTTTGCTCGTATTGACTATCTCTTCTTGTAATGGATATAACAATGTAATGTATAAGGATCTTAGTGATATTGAAGCCTATGTTTCAGTAACAGGGGTTGTGAAAGAAATATACTTCCTTGATAGTGATTATGATAAAATCACTTGGAAAAGTAGCACTGATGATTTCCGGAGAATGATTATTTAATGTATATTGCTTTGCAATTTGATGTCAAAGAAGACTATTTATTGTTTGCAGGTACTACATCATTACCAGATGACTATGATTTTACAGCTAATTTCTGGAAATTTGAAATTGTTAGTACGAACTCAAATATTTTAATTGAAAACGGGTTTTTAGATGATATTTCAATTAATGATAATATAACAATATTGACATCTAATTTAATCTATATGGACACAAATTTTTTTGAAATAATAGAATTAGAATTCAACAACACTATATATTTAGATTCAGAGTTTGGTTTCAGTAATTTTGTTACATATATGGAAAGCAATAAGTCATTATTCTAGTGAATCGACATGCATGAAACGACTAAAAATCTGTTATCCAAAGGAGGACAACAATTGAAACTTAAATCAATTCTACTTATACCATCGATTTGGATTGGGATAGTATCTACACTGTACTCTTTTATATATGTGTTGCTTTTGTGGTTTGATTATTTCAGTAAAACTAGTATACATGGATTCGCATTTTTATTTTATCCTTTTGTTGTTTTGGGGATTATTTCGCTTCTATTGTCGTATCCAATTTTAAGAATAGTCAAGAGCAAACATTTCGCTCAAGTAGATGAAGATGATTCCAGAGATACACGAAAGAGAATTATAACTCTATCGAAAATCAATCTCTTCATAGTAGTCATCAACCTTTTTGCATTTGCTTCTTGGGTTACCTTTGTCGCTGGTCCTGGAGTATAAAATCGTCCATAAAATTAAATGATCATTCAAATCAGTTTGATGAAATGATTGATAATCCGTGTGGTTATTAAGATTAAAAAAATTTTAAAAATATAAAGGGAGATAAATGTGACATTTTATAGTATTAATTTTATCTATATAGGGTTATGGATATTTGTTTTCTTGGGTTTTTTACAAGGAGCTTCTTTAGATTATTTATGTCCTAACTATGATACTGTAAAGAAAGTGAATCTGCATCGGTTTAGTAAATTCTTTAAAATGAATAAAGCATATAAACCAAAAATGTGGATTAAATCATTTATTATGCAACTAACTGGATACATATATATTGTAATATCATTTTTTTTGACAATAATATCATTATTTCAAACTTTAGAAACAACAATATTAATCATTTCGATATATTTTCTAGCTTCTTTGATATATTTTATTGGTGGATATATTTATACGAGAATGTATTAAAACATTAAGTGAGTGAAACTACTGAAAATCAATTTATTCAGTTTAATTTTAGTTATAACAACAACTAAAGAACATAAATAAGCCATCTTTAGATGTCTTTTTTATTATTTCTGGATATTTCTTATTAAAGTCGCCAAAAAAAAGTTATATAATGGAACTAATTGGAGGAAAAATACATGAATTTTCTAGTAATTGGAGTAAGCAGTTTTGATACATTGATATATGTGGATAATATACCAACACAAATAGAAGATGCTGCTGTGTGGGCTAAAAAAGTAGCTTACAGCATCGGCGGTACTGGAGCAGGTAAAGCATTAGCATTAAGCGTCTTAGGTGCAAAAACTAGTCTTGCTACAGATATAGGAAATGATGAAGTTAGAGATAAAATTCTAGCATTTTTAAAAAAAGAAAAAATCGAACTAACAATTTTGAAAGCTGATAGAAGCACAACTCACACAAATATTATGCATGGAAATGGTAAAAGATTAAGCATTTTCACCTCTTCACCACAACACGTTGAGTATAATCCTATTGTTGAAGAATTAGTCGCTTCTTCAGATGCAGTTTTCCTAAATATTAATGACTATTGTAGAGACTATATACCGATTATTAAAAAGGAAAAAAAGACTACTATCGTTGATATACATGATTACAGTTTAGGAAACGAGTATCATCAAGAATTTATTGATGCTGCTGATATTTTATTTGTCAGTGGAGTTAATATTATTGAACAAGAGAAATTTTTGAATGATTATATTAAAGGCAAAGAACTAGTAATCGTAACTAATGGTGATAAAGGAAGCGTTGCGATAGATCATAACAGAAAAATTTATTATCAAAAACCCTATATTGTTGAAGATATAGTTGATACTAATGGTGCTGGAGATAGTTTTTCATCTGGTTTTGTATTTAAATATCTTAAAACCAAGTCAGTAGAAGAATCGCTAAAATTTGCTTCAATATGCGGAGCCTTAGCGTGCTTAAGTCAAGATTTATATAATCCTAAAGCTTCTGAGAAATATGTTGATTTGTTAATGAAAGATTTTTAAATATTATAGTTATAAAAAAAACCGACCAAATCTTTGGTCGGTTTATTCATATCTATTTTTCTTCTTTTTTCTTAGGAGTTTCTTTTACTTCTGGTTCTACAACTTTTTCAGGTTTATCTTTTCCTAAGAAAGATGGGATTTCCATACCAGTCATTTTGAATAAATCACTTAATGGTGGTATTGATTTCATTAAACCTGATGCGAAATTAGCAGTTTGAGTTTTCCCGTCAGAGTTAGAACCGCTTTCCCAAACAGTAATATTATCAAATTTAAGATTTTTAATTGCTTCAACTTGAATACCAACTAAAGTTTCTAGTTTTTGAGCAATTAGGTATTGAATAGCAGCAGCAGGAGTATCGCCCGCAGCTTTAACTAAAGCTTGGAAACCTTCAGCTTGTTTAGAAAGAATTTCTAAAGTTCCTCGACCTTCAGCTTCCATTTTTGCGAATACGGCATCAGCTTCACCTTTTGCTCTTCTTCTAATTTGTTCTGCATCAGCTTCAGCTTGGATAACTTTTTGTTGTTTTTCAATTTCAGATTTTATGATGACATCAGCTTCTAAAGAAGCTTTTTCTCTTGTTGCTCTGGCAATTTCAGCTTCTTTTTCAGCTAAATATGCTTGTTCAAGCGCTTTAGCAGTAGCGATTTTTTCTGCTGCTGTAGCTCTTCTTAATGATTCGGCTTCAATTTCTCTTCTTGATGCATCAGATTTTGAAATCTCTGCTTTCGAGTGGTTTTCCCCTTCAATAGCTAGTGCATTTGCAGTTGCTACAGAAATTCTTTGATCTCTTAAAGCTTCTGCTTCACCAATAGAACCATCTCTATTCTTTTCAGCTACTGATTTCTTAGCTTCATTTATTGCTTTAGCTGCAGCTTCTTTACCTAAAGCTTCGATATATCCTGATTCATCATTGATATCGGTGACGTTAACGTTAATTAATCGTAAACCGATTTTCTTCAATTCTGTCTCAACATTATCAGATACTGCTTCTAAGAACTTATCTCTATTAGTATTAATTTCTTCAATATCCATAGTGGCGATTACTAAACGCAATTGACCAAAGATAATGTCTTTAGCTAATTCTTGAATTTCATCAAGTTGTAATCCCAAAATACGTTCTGCAGCATTTTGCATAACAGCGGGTTCAGTAGAAATACCAACTGTAAATCTTGATGGAACATCAATTCTAATATTTTGTCTTGATAATGCCTTCGTTAAATCCACGCTAATTGAAAGTGGCGTTAAGTCTAGGTATTGATAAGATTGAAAAAATGGAATTACGAATTTTACACCACCATGGATGCAATCGGCTGATCTTTCAGAACCGTCTTTATTCTTGCTTACTTTACCATAAACTACAAGAATTTTGTCTGATGGACATTTTCTGATTCTTGATACGATAAATACAAGAATCATAACAATAACTGCAACAATCGCAATTATTAACCCTGCAGGGCCTGCTAAAAAATTTAAATACATTTTAATCTCCTTTGTCTATTATATTTTTTAAGTGAGCACAACATTATTAGAATAAAACACTATTAATCTATTGGTTTAACCAAAAATATGGTTTCATCTTCAAGACCAATAATTTTTACTTCTCTTTTAGTAAGAATATCATTATCTTCTTTTGTAATAGCATCGGCCTCAATCATTTTGCCTTGATGCACAAGCATGATTTTACCTTTACCTTCATTATTTTTTGGTATTCTAATATAGACAGTTGCAGTTTTGCCAATAGCAGTACTATAATCAAGATTCCCAGATGATTCTAATCTAAATATAGCTCTCATTACTAAAGCCAATAAGACTGCAGCAACTGATCCTGATAACACCCCAATCAATATTGCTAACCAAACTGGTGATGAATCAGCCATCATGAAAACAACCCATCCACCGATACTGAAAAATGCTAACATTCCTCTGATTGTGATAATTTTTAATCCACCTAGAGAAAAGAATGACTCTTGATTAAAGACATCACTTGAGTCGCCAAAAGAGCCTCCATCAACATCGTCAAGATCGACATCTACATCAATATCTCCGTCAAACGCTTCGCCACCATCCATACCAATCAACATCATGATTATAAGTAAAATCATTAAAGATGTAGCAACAGTTGCGATTATAAACATAACTTGTTGCAATCCATTTAAACTATCCCACCACATAAAATTACCTCTCAATCAAAAATTAGTTATATTTTAACATATTTTCATTAATTGTTGTTAAGGTTTTCAAGAAATTATTTCTCAGAAATAACATAATACTTCATATTTTCATTTTTATATCCAAATTACACTAAATATGGTAAAATATTAGTGTAAAGACATTTTCTTAATGTAGTTATTAACCATTATTATAAAGGAGATTACAACTATGAATATATTAGCATTTATGAAACCCAAAGCGGAAGTAACTTATCTTTGCGCTGATAATAACGCTAGAGAAGCTATTGAAATTATGCATAAGAATCGCTATACTTCGATACCGGTTTTATCAAAGACTGGAAAGTATGTAGGTACAATTACGGAAGGTGACTTACTTTACACACTAGATGAAGTTGGCAGAGACGAAATGGTAAATATAAAAGTTTCTTCAATAGAGCGTCACCGCGATTACGAAACTGTTAATATTAATGAAACGATGATTATCCTTCTATCAAGAGCTTCGAATGAAAATTTTGTTCCGGTTATTGATGATTCTAATCAGTTTTTAGGAATAGTGACACGAAAGAAATTGTTAGATTATTTCTTTGAACACAATTTTATGGTTCTATAAAATGACAAAAAGCGTTGAAAAAAACGCTTTTTTTATTTGCGAAATCAAGAATAAATGAATTTATATTAGTAGCCTTGTTTACTAAATTTATTGTAAATTGTATAATAAAGAAAAATCATATATATCCGGGGGTAAAATATGAGAAGATTAATAGGTTTAATATTTTTTGTTATAAGTGCTTTATTTATAGCGAGTATTTTAGTTGGTAGTATCGAAGTTATAACTGATTTTATTGACAATTTAGGTTCAGAAAGTTTCTTAACTTCTGTTGGTTTGTTTGTTGGATTCTTTTTAGATCTATTATTTCAACCAATTGTAGTATTATTACTTAGTTTACTTGTAATGGTAGATTTTAAGTAAAAAAAACATTTTCTTGCTAGATGATTTTTGCTAAAAGGAGACTAATGTGGAACATTTTGCCTGCAAACTTGATTTACTAAAACAAAAACAAAAATTAGCTCTAAAAGTGAATAACCTACCAATTCTTTTAGCCTATACTACTAAAGGAATTTTTGCTGTGAGAGATAAATGTCCTCATATGGGCTCACCACTTTCAAACGGTATTCTTGAAGATGATATCATTACATGCAAATTTCATGGTTTGCCTATTTCTTTAGAAACCGGTGAAGTGGCAAATCAAAAAAAAGCTGAATATCTAAAACTTGATGAGTATTCTAGAAGTATTAGAACATATAAAACTGTTGTTAAAGAAAATTCAGTTTACATAATTATTTAATTTGAGGATAAAATGAGAAAATTAAAAAAAATGGGATTAATAATTCTAATTTTAGTAATATTATTTGGATTAATGTATGCATTACCTAAACCGAAATATGAAAATAATAATATTTGGTTAAAGGAAAACAATAATAATAAAGTATTAGTAATGGCTCATGGGGGTGGGCAAGGATATTATCCTGCTAACACCATGGCCGCTTTTAAAAATAGTTATAATCTAGGCGTCGATGTTTTAGAAATGGACGTTCAAATGACTATGGATAATATTCTTGTATTAAGACATGGAGAAAACAATACCGGAAATATTCGTCATATGAGTAACTGCGATACAGTTATTTGGAAAGAGAATTATCAAGATTTATATGAAACTTGTAACTTCGGATATAATTATTTAAACAGCGATAATGAATATCCATATCGTGATATGACAAGTGAAGAATGGATTGAAGCAGAAGTTTATTTAACTAAACTCGAAGAGTTATTTATAGAGTTTGGAGATTCAATTCTTTATAATATCGAAATTAAAGCTGACGCAGATGCACCAAGATTTGAAACGGCAGATGCACTTTATGATTTATTAAGTGAATATGATTTATTAGAAGAAACTTTAGTAGCTACTAGTTTTGATGATATATCGAAATATATTGTCGAGAATTATCCAGATGTTCAGATTTCAACATCACAAAAAGAAGCTCAAAATGTCATTATTCCTGCATACACTCTAACTAGTATTTTCTATACACCAGGCGCTTACTCAGCTGTTCAAATTCCAATGAGTTTTAATTTGCCAGTTATTGGGAATTTAAATCTATCAACTAGGCTATTAACTTCAACTTTACACCGTCATAATATGGCTATACACTATTGGACCATTAACGATGAAGATGACATGAGAAGATTGATTGAAATTGGTTGTGATGGAATAATTACTGATTACCCAGATGTTCTAATAAATCTAATAAATGAATAAAAAAAAGCCAATTTAATTGGCTTTTTGTATGGCTTGTTTGTAAATTTTTAGAAAATCATTAACCTCAAAAATCATTGGAACTGGGTATAAAGGATTTGCTTCTTTATAAGCTCTTTGAGACATTTTAAGAAGACTCTCTTCGCTAACATCTAAATCAAATTTTTCGGGAATATTCATTTCTTTATTCATCAATCTTATCCAACTAATGAACTGGATTGAATTCTCTTTTTCTTCTTTTGGATTAGCTTTATTGTCAATTACTAAGTAGAGTTCTGAAAGCTTTTTGTAAGCTTTCTCTTGATAATATTTAAGTACATAAGGCATTAAAACGGCATTTGCTAAACCATGAGGGACATGATACATTCCGCCTAATTGATGAGCTAAAGCATGGATATTTCCAACATAAGCTCTAGTGAACGCGACTCCAGCTTGATAACTAGCCTTTAACATATTCATTCTTACTTGTAAATCGTTTCCATTATGATAACTATCTAGTAAATTATCATTTATACCTTGAATGGCCTCTTTAGCCATTCTTTTTGTTTTTTTAGTATTTGATCCACCAATATAAGCTTCAACGGCATGAGTTAAAGCGTCAATACCGGTTGTGGCTGTGATAGTCTGTGGTAGTTCTAAACATGTTTTTGGATTTAAACACGCTATTTTTGGTATTAATACCGGATCGTTAATTGCATATTTCTCATTAGTTTCTTCATCTGTGACAACACACGCAACTGTTGCTTCACTACCGGTGCCTGCAGTAGTAGGCATAGCTATTAGAAGAGGTTGCTTTTTTAGAACTTTTAAAATCCCTTTTCTTGATTGCAAAGTTTTGTTCGGATGTGTAAATCTAATCCCAATTCCTTTAGCTAAATCGATGGCACTGCCGCCACCAATTGCAAATAATCCATCATACTTATCCTCTTTATACTTTTGATAAGCAACTTCGATTAATTGAATTGATGGATTTGGTTTTACATCAGAAAAAATCTCTACAGAAATTTTATTCTCCTGCAAAATATTCAAAGTCTCCTTGAAGAAATCAAATCCAATAATGTTTTCATCAGTAACAATAAAAAGCTTATTAATGTTTTTGATTCTTAAATGTTTGCACATTTCTTCGACGGAAGTTTCTCCTTCAAATAGTAATGGTTCTTTAAATGGCAAGAAATACATTGATAGATGTAGAATCTTTTGATATATTCTAAAAACACTTCTTTTAAATATATTCATCTTTTTTACCTTCCTTATCTAGATAAAATTTTAGCTGTTCCACCCACATAAACCTTTTTAATGTCTTGGTTTTCAACCTCTAGTTTAGCCATAATCTCTGAAGGTTGATTCATTGAATAACCTTGTCTTAAAATATAGGATTCTTTTTTATTCACGTAATTATAAAGATAACTTGAAAGAGCTCCATTAGAAGTACCTGTAGCACTCTCTTCATTTATTCCAACAACAGGCGCAAAGTTTCTCCCGTAAGCATCAACTTCATCATCAATAGAAAAAGCGTGGATACCGATAGTGTTATACTTCTTGGCTATATTAATCATTTGTTCAAAGTTTGGACTTAAACTATGTAAAATTTCTTTATTTTTTACAGGCAAGAAAATTTCTCTAATACCAGTCG
>PGXI01000149.1 GCA_002839125.1 Tenericutes bacterium HGW-Tenericutes-5 | reverse complement strand
TTAGCTTCTTTAAACACTTCTTCCTTAATAAATAAAGTATTAACTAAAGCTATCAGTAAAAGCAAAACTAAAACTGTAACAATACCTAATAAAATATAAACTGCAATCATATTAATATTCCCTTCTTAAATTAACTTCTTTTGCCATAATATCCTTGCGACTAAAATTGTAATTAAAGCTAATAAGACGATTACAATAACAATATTACCATAGACAAAACTAGGTGCTATAATACTTAATATTATAACAAATATTAACGGTGCAATTATGAGTTTTAAATGATTTTTAAAATACTTATAACCCAAAGCTCCAAAAAGAGCTGATACAACCCAATTAAACGCTGGTGCTAATACCGGCGAATTCAAGAAAGGTTTAAGTGGTGTTAACATCAATACTCCTAAAGTCATAATCACAACCGTTGTGATTGATGAAAAAGCAACTGCGATAGTTGAAACAATTTCATTCTCTTCCGTATTGATCTCAGTACCTACTATCTCCTTAGCATTCATAACACAAGGAATCTTTAAATTAACTAAATTACCCGTAATAAAAGCAAGATAGGTTCCACTTGTTCCTAAGATTGGTCCATAAGTTAATACTTCAATTATTCCTCCAGGTAAATATATCAATGAAAGTGTCGCTATTCCCACTAATAATTTTTGATTGTTTGGTGCCACTCCAGTAGCAAACCAAATTACAAACGGTACTACAAGCATTACGCAAATACCGATGACTGTAAATATCCTTCCTTTGAAATGCATCTCTTCACGATAATTTTTCATTAGTAGATACCTCCTAAACCAAACAATACCGCCAGAGTCATTCCCAAAATCATCGAAAGCGATAACTGGAAGTTTTCCAGCCATCGTTGATTCTTTTTATTGACAAGATAATCAAAGAAGGCCATGAAGATAAAACTCGAAACAAAGACAATCAATGGTACAAATGTCGTCTTATCAAGCATATTACCCGTATAGGCTCCATCAACTACTTCTTTAACCTCATAATTGATCATTTTAGCGAAAGCATCACCAAAATAAGCTGAGATTAAACCGATGAAAACCGATTGAAAGATTAACCCCGAGAAACTCTTCTTATCACTGACATTAACCTTATCGACAAACTTCTTTTGATATTTCTTAAAGAAAAATAAGGCGAATAGACTCCCCCAAATAATCGCTATCGTCATCACAAAAGCAATTGTAACAAAGTTTTCAACTGTAAGTGAAGCTACAGTAACTCCATCAGCCGCAACACTTACAGCCATTAGTTCATAATGT
>PGXI01000148.1 GCA_002839125.1 Tenericutes bacterium HGW-Tenericutes-5 | reverse complement strand
TGAAAAAGTCATCGGCCAACGCCTAAACGCTCATGTAACAATCTATCCTAAAGCAAAGATTGAAAATCTTCTTAACCGTATCAACGTCAACCTTGCTCAAGTATTTATTGTCTCAAAATTTGACGTTTCAAAAGATGGATTTGGCGCTTATAAAGGAACCGATGTTTCAATTGACGTATTAGCAGCCGATGGACATACTTGCGAAAGATGTTGGCAAGTGGTAGAGACTGTTGATGAAGATGGACTTTGTGACCGTTGCGTCGAAGTGTTAAATTAAAAAAATAAGCCGAATTTTCGGCTTATTTTGTCTATTTAGTAATTTGACTATTACCCAAAAAAATTGTATAATATTAATACGAAAAAATACAGGAGGAATACTATGAATATAAACAAATTAATCGACCATACTTACTTAAAAGCTTTTGGAACAAAAAAAGATATCGACAAACTTTTAGATGAAGCAAAAAAATATAATTTTAAGAGTGTTTGCGTAAATCCAGCTCATGTCGCATATTGCCATGAAAAATTGCAAAACACTGAAGTTTTAACTTGCACTGTTATCGGCTTTCCTTTAGGAGCGAATACAATAGAAACTAAAGTCTTCGAAACCCTAAATGCTGTTAGCAATGGTGCAGATGAAATTGATATGGTTATCAATATTGGTAAATTAAAAGAAAAAGACTATGACTATATTGAAAATGAAATCAATCAAGTTTGTAAAGCAGCGATGGATAAAACTGTAAAAGTAATCGTTGAAATCTGTTATCTTGATGAAGAAGAAATTAAAAAAGTAAGTGAAATCGTTGGTAAAACCAACGCTCACTTTATCAAAACATCAACTGGTTTTGGCCCAAGCGGAGCGACGAAAGAAGCAGTTAAAATCATGAAAGACAATGTTAACGGCAAAGAAGTTAAGGCCGCTGGCGGCGTTAGAACTAAAGAAGACTTAGA
Source organism: Tenericutes bacterium HGW-Tenericutes-5 (assembly GCA_002839125.1). Classification (GTDB taxonomy): domain Bacteria; phylum Bacillota_I; class Bacilli_A; order Izemoplasmatales; family Hujiaoplasmataceae; genus UBA2289. Next base: position 346 of record PGXI01000148.1, on the reverse strand, counting down.
TAATATGGTTGAAGCTGGTGCCACAAGAATTGGAACTTCAAATGGTGTTAGTTTAATGAATGATGAGGAAGGTAGCGGCTACTGATGAACAACTTACAAGAAAGAATCTTTAATGACTCAAAAATTTTAATCAAAAAATTTAATTTTGTTAGATTTTTAATCTATTTTGCCGCAACAGTTTCAGTCACAATCATTATACTTTTAATCGCTAATCTTTTAAGTTGGTTTACAACTGCTTTTGTGCTTGGATTAGCTTTAATCTACAGTTTTGTTAGAGACTGGATGATTGCGAGATATTCTTTAAAAACAATGGATCGCTTTTATCAGTTTTTATCAGAAAAAACAG
>PGXI01000147.1 GCA_002839125.1 Tenericutes bacterium HGW-Tenericutes-5 | reverse complement strand
GGGTAGAACTTAACTTACATATCGAACTTAAGCTTTTAGCTGATGTCGGTATTGTCGGGTTTCCTTCTGTTGGTAAGTCAACCTTGATTACAATTCTTTCTAATTCAAGACCAAAAATAGCTGATTATCCTTTTACGACCTTAATACCAAATTTAGGAGTAGTGAGTAGGTTTAATGTAAAACCGTTTGTATTAGCTGATATGCCAGGATTAATTGAAGGCGCTTCACAAGGACAAGGTTTGGGAATTCAATTTTTAAAACATATTGAAAGAACTAGAGTTTTAATTCATATGGTTGATATGAGTGAGGAGTCTTTAAGAGATCCTTATAATGATTATATAGTTATCAATAAAGAACTGGAAGAATATAATCCAAGACTTTTAGATAGACCTCAGGTTATCGTTGCGAGTAAAATGGATACCGATCACGCTAAAGAGCGTTTAGAAGCGTTTAAAAAGCATTTTGATGAGGATACATTGATTATTCCCATCAGTGCAATGACTAATGATAATTTAGATAAGTTAGTGTATCGAGTAGGTCAATTGTTGGAAGAAACACCATTCTTTTATAAGGATGAGGTTGTTATTGATGAATATGTAGAATATACATTTAAAGACCTTGATAGCGAAATAATTATTGAAAAAACAAGTGATTCAAGGTTTGAAGTTAGCGGTAAATTAGTTGAAAATTTATTAAATAAGTCTAATTTCATGAGTGATGAAGCCGTAACAATCTTTTTAACAAAGTTAAGAAAAGCTGGATTAGATGCTAAATTGAGAGAAGCTGGCGCTAAAGAAGGCGACACAATTGTTATAGCTGGGGATGAGTACGACTTCATTGATTAAAAATTTTCAAAAATCAATTTGATATTTATATGTTTTATATTAGTTTATTTTATGTTATATATTAGTTATTTATATGTATTATTTGTGATGGATTTTATCTGAAAAAATTTGAAGGAGATGGATTTTATGTATAGCTATATTAAGGGGTTAATAACTGAGATAACGCCAAATTACGTGACTTTAGACAATAATGGTATTGGGTATAAATTGCTTACACCTAATCCATATAACTTTATTATCGATACTGAGGTAGTTGTTTATATATATCAGAAAGTTAGTGAAGATTTAATCGCTCTATACGGATTTAAATCAAGCGAACAAAGAGATTTATTTATCAAACTTATTTCAGTAAATGGAATTGGTCCTAAGAGTGCAATAGCAATCCTAGCTAGTGGCACAGTAGGTTCAATCACTAAAGCTATTGAAGATGGTGATGCAAAATATTTACAAAAGTTT
>PGXI01000146.1 GCA_002839125.1 Tenericutes bacterium HGW-Tenericutes-5 | reverse complement strand
TTAATAACTTTTAAACTTGAATTGTCATAATCCTCTCTTAAAACAATTTTTCTGTAAACACTCGTCATAAAAGAGCCCTTTAATGCAAAAGCCCTTCTTTTTGCAAGTTTATTGCTGAATGGTTGCTTAACCAAAGAAGAGGCTGCTGTTGCGCCTTTAGTGCAGGCTTCTAAATAAAATGAATCGGAGCCAGAAATTTTATGAGCCTCTCCATTTTTAATTTTTTCAATAATATTATTCCAGTCATCCTGAATAATAGATAAATCATCACCACCAAACTCATATATTATAGAATCAATAATTTTAAAATCTTTCGGTGAAATACTGTCTTCATACAAATAAAAAATAATTAACATTTTTTTAGATTTTTTTATAAAAGAACTTGTCTCAAAATTATGTTTATATTCTTCATTAAAGTTTATTATATTTAAAACTAACCTCTCTTTAGAAGAAAAGGTTCCATCTTTATTTTTTTTAATTGGTGTTACTTTCAACTCAATACCTAATTCCTCAAAATCTGGTCTACTGTCTGAATTGATTTCATAACCAAAAATCCCTTCTTCTACTATCTGCCCCAAAGAACCCTTGTTCCTAGAATTGTCTAATCGTTTATTTATATCAAATTCTTTAAATGGTTTTCCATTAAATTGTTTAATATAACTAAGTAATTCATTGTCATTTACAAATTTTTTCATTAAACACCTTGATCAAATTGTTTTTTTCTTGTATAATAAATGTAACATAAAATATTTTTAAAGTAAATTATAAATAATGCTTGATCAATTAATTTAAATAATATATACTATATCAATACAATAAATGGAGAATGGGACATATATGGATAAAACGGTTTGCGAATTATTTGCTGGGGTTGGTGGATTCAGAGTTGGGCTAAATGATGTAAAAATAAATAATGATAAACTAGAAGAGTCAAGTACATGGGATTTTGTTTTTGCAAATCAATGGGAACCCGCTACAACAACTCAACCAGCATTTGACTGTTATGAGAAAAGATTTGGTAATAGTGTTGCTCACTCAAATGAAGATATTGCAAAAGCAATAAATAAAGTTCCTAAACACAACCTATTAGTTGGAGGTTTTCCATGTCAAGACTATAGTGTTGCAAGAAGTTTATCTAAAGAAAAAGGAATAGAGGGCAAAAAAGGAATATTATGGTGGGAGATAAATAAAATCCTAAAAAACAATCGCCCCCCATTTGTTCTATTAGAAAATGTTGATAGACTTTTAAAGTCGCCATCTACACAAAGAGGTAGAGATTTTGCAATAATGCTGAAAAGCTT
>PGXI01000041.1 GCA_002839125.1 Tenericutes bacterium HGW-Tenericutes-5 | reverse complement strand
GATAGTTATTACTAATGCTAAGTTTTTGACTGGAGAACAAAATATTAATGACTCAGAAGCTGATAAACTTATCAGTTTTTGTGAAATGAAACTTGATCAGACAGTAATGGTGATTCAAGTAAGATCAGATAATTTAGATTTCAAAAGCAAATTGGTTAAATATTTGACTAAGAACACAATCGCTAAAAAATTTCCTATCAATGACAAAGGTTTTGATGTTTATGATTATGTAAAAAAAGAACTAGCAAAACATGATCTTAAAATACAATCTTATGCATTAACGCAATTTATCAATCGTGCCAATATCAATATGGACAATCTTAATAACGAATTACAGAAGTTAATCTATTTCTCCTATGGAATGAAAGAAATTAACGCTGATATCGTCTTTCAAGTAGTAAGTCGAGAGATTGAAGATAATATCTTTGAACTGGTAAATGCAATCTTAGAAAAGAATCAAGAGAAGATTTTTAAAGTTTATTATGATTTAGTGGAACATAATGTTAAATCGACTCAGATCCTATCTGTTATTAGTTCGAAATTTTTAGAAATCCTTTATACAAAATCATTGCTAAGTATTGGGTATGGAAAAGCCGATATAGAGAAGTTTTTCAATTATTCTAGTGGTAGAGTTTACTATATGATGAAAAATGCTTCTGAGGTCAGTTATGATGCCTTGTATGAAAACATATCTAACCTCGAAGATTTAGATTACAAGATTAAATCAGGAAAGATTGATAAAGACTTAGGACCACAGTTATATTTACTTAGCAACAAATAAAAAAAAGCCCTCTGGCTTTTTTCTTACATAGCGTTAACTTTATTTGATAATCTTGACTTTTGGTTGTTAGCATAGTTTTTATGATGAATGCCTTTAGCAACGCTCTTATCAATTTTCTTATAAGCAAAGTTTAATGCTTCGATTGCTTTTTCTTTGTTGCCATTCTTAACTTCAACTTCAACAGTCTTTAATGCAGTTTTTAAAGATGATTTGAAAGAAGCATTTGCTAAACGTCTTTTTTCGTTTTGGGCATTACGTTTAATTTGTTGTTTGTTATTAGCCATTATTTCACCTCCATTAGTAATCGCGTTAATATTTTAACAAATTAGTGATAAAAAAGCAACAAATAAAAATTTTATTTTACTATATTCGTACCTTTTTGAAACATTAAAACAAGATAAATGATTAAAAGTAATTTTTTTTGAAAAAATGTGATTTAAACTAGATAATTTTAGAGATTAAGATATAATAAAATCGAACATTTTTTACTAGGGGGTTAATGATGCCAAAAATTAAATCTACCGGTTTGGTCGTCGACCAACTTGAAGCCTTAAACAACAAATACGTTCTTTCGAATGGCTTTTTAGGTGTGAGTGGAATAATGGACGAATTGAAACAAGAAGATAATGCACATTTAAAAGTTAATACTTTGTTAAAAAAAGACCGTACCGGCGAATATTATTTAAGTGTTTTTAATCCACTTTGTACTTCAGTTAAAGCAGCGAAAATTGATTTGCATCCATTGCAACTTCAACCAAAGTTTCACGAACAAGAGTTAGACATGGATAATGGACTTTACTCACGAACAACTATTTATGAAGTCAATGACGTTGAAATAAAAATTCATAGTGAACGTTTTGTCGATCAAAAGAATAGAAATTTCATTTATTCTAAATATATCATTTATGTTGATAAACCAATTGATTTAGAAATAACTCATGGCTTTGACTTGGAAAGAGTCGATAAGTATCCTGATGATTTCACTGACGTTGTCTTTGAGACTGACGGTGATTTAAGTTTGCAAGCAATCGCAAAAGAAAGCGATAAACCGCTATACATAGTCTATGGTTTTGATAAGAATTTTAAGAATCGTCATCGCCATTCAAAGATTAAACATCAGGAAAATTACCTTATAAAAGCTGAGCCTGATCGAGAGTATGAAATCATTAAATACGTTGGGATAAGTACTGATAAAAGAAAAGACTTCGAATACTTAAAAAAAGTTCTTAGAAGAAGTCAAAGAATTGGGTATGGCGAATTATTGTTAAACAATCAAAACTATTGGGAAAGATTATGGAAGAATTCACGGGTATATATCTTTAACAATGATTTAGTGGACAGATATAATCAATATAATCAATTTCAATTAATAAGCCATAGACCATTAAATGAATCAATGAGATGTTCTAGATACGGCATGACAAATAGACCGATTGATGAAACTTTCGTCAACGAGATGTATATGTTCAAGTATTATTTAAATACGGACTATAAGCAAGCTAGAAGATGGCTTGTGGCAAGGATTAGAGGGCTAGAAGAAGCTAAAGCTAATGCTCAAAGATTGAAGAAGCAAGGAGCTTTATATACTGATAGGTCCGACAATCTTTATATCAACGCAATGATTGTGATTAATTTGATGGAATATATTGAAAGAACTTTAGATAAGAGTTTGCTGGCATTAGGTGGTGTTAGCATGGCCTTAGAGATTTCTAAGTTTTATCTAGATTATATAACTCCGAATCATAAAAAGACTAATTATCAAGTTTTGAATGTTAAGTCTTTGGATGGCGAATTGACAGATATTGATAACAATGCTTTACTAAATTATCTAATTAAGGATTGTTTAGGTAAGTGTGCAAATATTGTCGCTATGGCAAAAGTTGAAAACAGAAAAGATGTTGAAGAATTTTTACGAGCGAATCAATATGATGTTTTAATTAATGAGATTAGAGAAGTTAAGAAAAAACTCTATTTGCAACAACCTAATGTTAATAATCTGATTCAAATCTTTGATAAGTATTTTAAGACCGAGGAAAAGTTGCGGTTCCCAGATGTTTTGAATCTATTCTTGCTTTATCCAGAAGACTTTAAAGAACTTGTCAAAGAAGAGAATTTCGCTTATTATAACAAGTTAACAAACACAAATGGGTATGGAGCCTTTATTCTCGCTTTTTTAGGAATCACTCACGGATTTGAAAGAGAAGCAAACAAGTATTTTAAACAGTTTATGGCGCTAAATATTTATGATAATGCAAACAAATATAATCATGTTCAAGATACTTTAGACTTGGGCTTAAGCGCTTGCTTATACCTTCATATCGTTTATGGCTTTGCTGGATTGAGACACGATAGATATTTAATGACTGCAGATTCTTATATCCCAAATGATATCAGAAGATTAGAATTTAAAATTAAAGTTGCAAAGAATATCGCTAGTGTAAAAATCAAAAGAAATAGTGCCATTATTGAATGGAATGAATATATTACTACAAGTACAAATGAAATAAATTAAAAAAGGCTGGAATGAAGTCCAGCCTTTTTTAATTAAAGAATAAGGAAAATGAATGATAGATTCTATTTAGTTGTTTACTTTTCTGTTGTTAAGTACTTTTTGTAACAATACCGCACCAAGAATTAGAATACCCTTGATTAAATCATTGACAAAGGCAGGAACTCTTAAAGCTGATAAAACTGAGTCGATAGAGTAAAGGACAATTATACCAAAGAATGTTCCTTGAATAAAACCTTTTCCTCCGGCCATCGATGTACCACCGATAGCTACTGCCGCAATTGCATCAAGCTCGTATGATTTACCAGCGGTAGCGGTATCTACAGAACCGAATCTTGTAACATATAAGAAGGCTGCTATACCAGTTAAAAGACCAGTTAATGAGAAGATATATATTTTGATTCTATCAACGTTTATGCCGCTTAGTTTTGCGGCTTTTTCATTAGACCCGACAGCGTATACATAGCGTCCGAATTTTGTTTTTGTCATTAAGAAAATCATTAGACCAACTATCAATACAAAGATCCAAACTAGATATGGAATCTTTAAGAAAGTACCATAACCGATAGTTCTTAAGATAGAATAATAAGCTTCTTGGTCGATTAGAATCGGTCCACCTTGACCTTGTTGAACAGTAAGAGACCTAAATGCAGCCATGGTGGCTAGGGTAACAATGAACGAGGCAACTTTAGCTTTCCCGACAAAGAAACCATTTACGAAACCAAGTAAAGTTCCGATAAACATAGCATATCCTACACTAAGAAGAATACTATGAGTATTGTTAAACATTATTGCGGTATTAGCTGCTGTGAAAGCTAGTATAGATCCGACAGATAAATCAATGTTACCGGAAATAATAACCATCGTCATACCCAAAGCTATGATACCTATGAAAGCAGAAGATTTGATTAGATTAATCAAACTTGCAAATGATAAGAAGTTTGGACTTGCAATTCTACCGATAATCAATAGAAGTATAAGTGATACAACATAATTATGATTGATAAGAATATTCTTTAGAAAAGGCCAACCTTTGGTTTTCATATATTCTTTAAATTTCGCTTTATCAAAAGTTTTTCCAGACATTTTCTTTTACTCCTTTTTGTTTGATCCGGTAGAATAAAACATCATATCTACTTCGTTCAATTCGTCATGTTTAAATATTTTATTAATTTCACCACGATACATAATTATGCAGCGATGACACACTTTATAGATTTCCGGGAACTCAGAAGAGAAGACGATAATACTTTTTCCTTGCTCTGCTAAGTAATTAATTAGTTTATAAATTTCGAATTTAGCTCCTACATCAATTCCTTGAGTAGGATTATCTAGTAGATAAACATCACTGTCTAATTCAAACCATCTAGCAAATATTACCTTTTGTTGGTTACCACCAGATAAAGAAGTTATTGGATCCTTAGGCGAACCAACTTTAATGTTGGTAACTTTTTGATTCTTTTCAAATCTTTCGATTTCTTCTTTGTTTTTGATTAAAATCTTTTTGTGTTGTGAGGTAAAATGAGCAATAGAAACATTGTTTAAAATGTTCATATCTTTGATGATAGAACGCTCTTTTCTATTTCTTGGAATCATTCCGACTCCGCTTTTCATTACGCTCTTTATAGAAGATAAATTTAATTGTTTTCCGTTTTTAAGTACTTTACCACTAGAAACTTTCCGAGCTCCGAATAATGCCTCGCTTAGCTCGCCGCGCCCATCTCCGAAAAGACCGGTAATCGCTACGACTTCACCTTTTTTTACATTAAAATTAATGTTGTTAAAATAAGGTGGGCAACTTAAATCTTGGACTTCAAAAACAATTTCTGTATCAAGTTGATTACGATGAATGTCTTTGTCTTCAATTATTTTTCTACCGACAAGAAGTTCAGTGGCTTTGTTTTCATTGATATCTTTAAAGAAACCAGAATCAATAAATTTGCCATCTCTAAGGACGGTATATTTATCACAGATTACGAATAGTTCTGGCATCTTATGAGAGATATAGATACAGCTGATACCGTTCTTTTTTAATTCTCTCATGATTGTAAATAAATTATTGATTTCTTTATCGGTCAAAGCAGTAGTAGGTTCATCCATAATTATTAGTTTAGACTCAAATAGAATCGCTCTAGCTATTTCAACCAATTGTTTTTCTAACGTATCGAGTTCTCTGACAAATAGAGTTGGATCGATATCGATATTCATTCTTTTAAATACTTCGTGTGACTTTCTAATCATTTCCTTTTTATTTAGGAAGATTTTACTTTTTGTCAATTCGCGATTGATAAACAAATTCTCAAACACTTTTAAATCATTTACTAAATTTAATTCTTGGTGGATAAAACTTATTCCAAGTTCAACTGCTTGATGTGGGGTTAGATGTGTATAAGAAGTACCGTCAATAACAATGGTACCGCTAGTTGGTGGTAATACTCCACCTAAAATATTCATCAATGTGCTTTTGCCAGCACCGTTTTCACCTAATAATCCGTGAATCTCTGCTTCACCGATTGAGAAGGATACGTCAGTTAAAGCTTGAACGGCACCGAAGTTTTTGTATATGTTTTTAAGTTCTATTATCATAATCTCACATCCACTTATAAATTTTGATATAAGATAGCCGGCTAGAGACAAATCTAACCGGCTAGCTCTAAATCAATGTTATTTTTATTCTTCGTCTAAAGAATATCTTAATGTATAAACTGGGCCTTGCATGAAAGCTTCAAAATTAGAGTTGTCAACCATTTCAGTTGGAACTAAATATTGTCCGCTTACTGTTTCACCATCAAGGATGTCGATACCTAATTCGATAGCGTCAACAACCATTGCTGGAGAGAATGAGAATACTACTTGATTGATTCCCATAGCTTCATAATGATCGAATAATGATAATAATTCTCTTGAAGCACTAACTGCAGAAACTAATTCGATATTGATTGTATAATCTCCATCATAAGCTTCGATAGCTGCTAATACACCAGCTGCAACTTCAGCGTCATGAGTGAATACTGCTTTGATAGCTTCAACATCTGCTTGAGAAGATGTGCTTAAGAATGTTTCCATTTGTTGTTGAGCAGTGTCTTTACTCCAGTTAGTTGACCATTCTTGGAACTTAACGAAGTTTTCGTCAGCTGTTGACCAGAATCCGTCAGATCTTTGAGTAGGAACACTTGAGTTATCGCCTTTGAATTCAAGAATATTAACTTCACCAGCTGCTAATTCGTCAGCAAAATAAGTGTTGAAGTAATTTCCTGTTTCTTCACCGATTGTTACGTTGTCGCCTAATAATTCAGCTGTTTCATTGAAGTCGCTGATTAAACGGTCGTAAATAATTAGTGGAATTCCAGCATCTACGATTTGTTGAGCTGCTGATTTTAATTCGTCACCATTATGTGGCCATAAAACAACAACATCAACCTTATCTGCGATAACTTGGTCGATTTGAGCAGATTGTTCAACTATATCGTCTGAGATTAAGAAACGGAATTTATATCCATGTTCTGTAGCTAATCTTTCAGTAGCTGCTTCTGCATGATTAATACTTTCGCCTAAGAAACCGTGGTCAGCACTTGGCATGATTACTGCGATTTCTTTTTCGTCTCCGCCGCCATTACAAGCTGCTAATGCGAAAACTGCGAAGAATGCCATAAAAACTGTAAATAATTTTTTCATTTTGTACAAATTTCCTCCTAATTTTGTATTTTTTGTATTTTTATTATTTAAAATAAAAAGCAAACTATTTTGAACATCCAGTAGATTCTCTATGGATGATTTCGTAAGGTAAGATAATCTTTTTGTTAGTTGAATTAATATTTTCTAATTTTTCATACAATAACTTAAAGGATTCCTTGCCTAAATCGTATCTTGGTTGTCCGATTGAAGAAATGGTAGGACTTGTATATGTAGTTATTGCGGTATTATCAAAGCCCATAACGCAAATGTCTTTTCCTACTGTATAACCTTCTGACTTCAAATAAGAAGTAGCTCCAAGAGCTAGCGAATCTGAAGCGCAAACGATTGCGGTTGGTTTTGGATTATGTGCCATAATCTTTTTAGCACCAATAGCACCATCTTCATATCGGTAAAAGTTTTTAACTAATAAACTTTTTTCAAAAACCAAGCCATTGTCTCTTAAAGCTTCTTTATATCCAGTTTCTCGACCTAGTTCTGAAGTTTTATAGTAATCTCCACTTATCATACCAATTGTTTTATGTCCTTTTTGAATGAATTGATTTACAACATCATAAACTGCTTGGCGATTGTTAATTTCAACACTAGAAACATCAGCACCCATTGTTGGTTCGCAACATTGAACGAATGGATAAGTTTTTGCTAAAGATGATATTGATTCAGCATCGATAGTGTTAAATAAGCTAATACACCCATCAACATGTTTCATTCTCAACATGTGAAGATATTTAATTTCTTGATGTTCTTGAAGATTGGTTACCGCAACTAATATCGCATAACCTTTTTCCTCAGCTGTTTCTTCAATTCCTTGGATTATTTCAGAGTAAAATTGATTCGACATTGTGGGAAGAAGAACTAATATCTTATTGCTTTTTTGAGTTCTTAAACTTCTGCCAGTAATATTTGGAACGAACTTGTATTTATCGATAACAGACAATACTTTCTTCCTGGTCGAATCAGCTACTTTGGGATCGTTATTAATAACCCGAGAAATAGTGGCTACAGAGAGATTGCATTTCTTTGCAATGTCTTTAATATTCATATATTTTACCTCGAAAACCATTATTTCTTGTAAACGATTACAAATAAATTATAACATATAAAATGGCTATGTCAATATGTGTAATCGGTTTTTTTACAAAAATTATAAAAAGATTTGCAAATAAAAATCGAAGTATGTATAATATAAATGTAAACGTTTAAATAAAAAAGGAGTGCGATTATGAAAAAATTCAAAACTGCAGTTATAGGGTCCGGTTTTATCGGAGTGGCTCATATAGAGGCTTTAAGAAGATTAGGAAATGTGGAAGTTGTGGCTCTATGCGACAGATTTAATCCGGAAGCAAAAGCTAAAGAAAATTTCATTGATTTAGCCTATACAGACTACAAAAAACTTATCGATGAGAATGAACTTGATTTTATCCATGTTTGCACACCTAATAACACTCATTATGAAATTGCAAAGTATGCTCTTGAAAATGGTGTGAACGTTGTTTTAGAAAAACCGATGACGTTTACTGTGGATGAAGCTTTGGAATTAGTTAAACTAGCAAATGAAAAAAATTTAGTTAATGCGGTTAATTTTCATAATCGTCTTTATCCAGCAAATATATTTATTAAAGATTTTATTAAAAACAAAAATATAGGTGACGTATTTTTGATAAACGGTAACTATATTCAAGACTGGTTACTATATGATACAGATTATTCTTGGAGACTTAATTCCAAAGAATCAGGATCAACAAGAGCAGTAGCTGATATCGGTTCACATTGGATGGATTTAGTTGAATATTTAACTGGAGAAAAAATTGTTGAAGTATTCGCTGAGTTTAAAACTGTCTTTGAAAAAAGAAAGAAAGCCATTGGGGAAATAAAAACTTTTACAAATAATGAAACAAAAGAATATGAACTAATGGATATAGACACTGAAGATATTGCCGTTGTAATGTATCGCTTCTCTAATGGAGCAATTGGCAATGTTACTATCTCGCAAATGGGAGCTGGCAAAAAGAATAACTTAGAAGTTTTTATCTCAGGAACTAAAGCATCGGTTAAATGGTGTTTAGAGGATTTAGAAAATGTTGAAGTTGGATACAGAGATAAACCTAAGGCAGTATTTACTAAAGATCATGGACTGATGAATGTCAGCAAAGGTGCGATTGATTATCCAGCGGGACATACAGAAGGTTTTCCTGATGCAATAAAACAAGTTTTTAAACAAGTTTACAATCAACCAGAAGTTAAAAACTATGCGACGTTTAAAGATGGTTTAAGACAAATGATACTTTGTGAAAAAGTTGCGGAAAGCGCAAAGACATCTAAATGGGTTAAGGTGTAGGTGAATAGGATGAAAATAGGATTATTAAGTGCAATATTACCAAACTGTAGTTTTGAAGAGGTTATCAATATCGCAAAAGAAAATGGATATAAATCTGTAGAATTAGCTTGTTGGCCTAAAGGTAAATCAAATAGAAGATATGCTGGAGTTACCCATATTGATGTTGATGATTTAAGTGATGAGAAAAGAGACTATATTTTAAATTATGTAAAGTCAAAAGATGTTGAAATCGCATGTTTAGGATATTATCCAAATCCTTTAGATCCAGATGAAGAAAAACGTTTAGTTTATATTGAACATATAAAAAAGGTCATTAAAGCAGCAAACATTTTAGGGGTTAATCGTGTCAGCACTTTCATTGGCAAAAATCAATTTATCAATGAAGATGAAAATTTTGAGTTGTTTAAAAAATATTGGCCAAGTATTATTGCTTACGCTGAAGAAAATAAAGTATATGTAGGAATTGAAAATTGTCCAATGTATTTTACTAAGGACGAATGGCCAGGAGGACAAAATCTTGCGAGTAGTCCTTTCATGTGGAGAAAGATGTTTGAAGCGATTCCTTCTGATTACTTTGGTTTAAGTTATGATCCTTCACATTTATACTTACAAAGAATGGATTATTTAAAACCGATTAAAGAATTTAAAGATAAGATATTTCATATCCATTTTAAAGACATTAAGTTATTTAACGACTTAATTGATGAGTATGGAATCTTTACTTACCCGCTTAATTACATGAAACCAAAAATTCCTGGAGAAGGCGGAATTGATTGGGAGTTATTCGTTAACGAACTCAAGAGTATTAATTATAAATACCATGCTTGTGTTGAGATTGAAGATAAGGATTATGAAGATTCCTTTGAGTCAGTTTTAAAAGCGATAAAAAACAGTTATGACAATGTGATTAAATATTTATAAAGAATTATTTTTAGATAGCTATTTATTGGCTATCTTTTTTTTCGTTTTTACTCTTAACGTTTGACAAATGGGTTAAATTTAGATAGAATTTACTAGTGAAGAAAAGAGGGAAAATTTATGACAAATAAAAATGTATTTGGAGTTGTATTAATCGTACTTGGTGTATTATTCTTATTGGATAAACTTAATGTTATTCCATTTAATATCTTTTTCGCTGGATGGTGGACTTTATTATTGATAATCCCAGCATTGATGTCAATGTCTAAACAAGGCGTTACTGTTGGTAATATGATACTTTTAATCGTTGGTATTGTTTTACTGTTAAGAGAACAAGGTGTAGATTTAGATGGATATCTTTTGCCAGGAGTTTTAATTATATTAGGTATTGGATTATTTATTAAAAGATGAGTTGTTTATTTTGTGATTTAGTCAAACATAAAGAAAAGATAATTTACGAGAATGATAAGTTTTATGCTATTTATGATAGTTTTCCAGTAAATTTAGGACATGTTTTGATTATTTCCAAAAGACATGTGGTTGATTATTTTGGATTAAGTGAACAAGATATTAAAGCTCTTGATCAAGCAATAAGAGAAGTGAAAGTAATAACTGACAAGTTATATAAACCAAATGGTTATAACATCGGAATCAATAACGGTGAAGTTGCTGGCCAAACTATTATGCACCTTCATGTTCATTTGATTCCAAGGTATCTTGGTGATAGTAAGAATCCACGTGGTGGAGTAAGAGGAGTTATACCGGAGAAACAGAAGTATTAGTTTCTCCGCTTTTTATTTTTTATAGATAAAATATTACTTTTTATAGTATAATAGAGTTAGTATATAAGAGGTGTGAATATGAAGAGAAAAACTAAGATAGTATGTACTATTGGACCGGCTATTGATTCACCGGAAATGATTGAAAAAATAATCAATGCTGGCATGAATGTCGGAAGATTGAATTTTTCCCATGGAAATCCAGAAGAGCATAAGAAAAGAATAGAAATGATTAGAAGTATAGCTAAAGATCTTAATCGTTATATTGGGATAATGGC
>PGXI01000145.1 GCA_002839125.1 Tenericutes bacterium HGW-Tenericutes-5 | reverse complement strand
CTAAAATTTGATTCTAGTTATCTGACAACATCAAGAATGATTGATGGGTACTTATATTTAGTTTTAAATAATTATTCAATTAGGTATTATTATGATGAAGAAACATTTATTCCTAAATATTATGATTCTGTGGTAAGTGATGAAATGATTGATTTACCAGCTTCAAGCATCTATTTTATTCCAAATAATGCTGAAAACTTTTCATATTTGATGCTAGCATCTTTTGATGTTACAGATAATGATGATGCTAAAGTTAAGGCTTATCTTGGAAGTACCTATCAAACTTATATGAGCGCTAACAACTTATACGCTACAGTTTATAAGTACGAATATATTGAACAAACAAACACTTATCAAAATTATTTATTTATCTTAAGATTTGAACTAGAAGATCATGAATTAAGTTATAAAGCTTTAGGACAAGTTGATGGCAGTCCATTAAATCAATTCTCTATGGATGAATATGATGGAGTATTTAGAATCGCTGTTACTGGTTATGAATATACCAATCAACAAACCATCATTACAAACACACTTTATTTGCTAGATGCATCAACTGATGATGAGATGATTGAAATTTCAAAATTGACAGGTCTTGGCAAACCTAATGAAAGAATTTATGCAGTTAGGTTCTCCGAAGAAACAGCTTATGTTGTAACGTTTGTTAGTGTCGATCCATTATATAAGTTAGATCTATCAGATCCAGAAAATCCAGTAATTTTAGGCGAATGGTATGAAGAAGGCGTTAGCGATTACTTACATGAAATTACCGATAACTTAATGATTGGTGTCGGTAGACAAGCAGAAACTGATAAATATGGTTGGACAAGATTTACGGGAGTTAAAATTGCTTTATATGATACATCAGCTGATACGGTAGTTAACCTTGAAACATACTTTGTTGAAGGTGAGTACTCTTATTCATCAGTTGGTTGGAATCACAAAGCTTTTATCTATTTTGCACCCGAAGGTGAAGATTTCACTTATGTTGCAATTCCAGTATCTGTATACTCAGAAAACTATTATCGCTATTCTCAAATGATGTATGTATTTAAAGTTCATCACTCAGGCGATTTAGAATTAGTAGCTCAATTACAACACACAGATGAAGTAAACAATTATTTTGATACAATTGAAAAAGCAGTAATGATTGAAAATTATATTTACACTTTATCCTATTCACAAATTCAAGTATTTAACATGGATGATGATTTCAACTTTGTGGATAGTGTAGTATTCAACGAACTCTATTATCATTATTATAACTACACCGAAGAACCAACTGACTCTGAAGTAGATGGAGACGTTG
>PGXI01000040.1 GCA_002839125.1 Tenericutes bacterium HGW-Tenericutes-5 | reverse complement strand
GATGAAGAAATTAGTATTTATAAACAAAGTCACTTTACTGATTTATGCCGCGGGCCCCATTTACCGGGCACAAAGTGGATAAAAAATTTTAAACTTTTAAGTTTGGCTGGTGCTTATTGGCGTGGCAATTCTGATAACAAGCAACTTACAAGAGTTTATGGAACATCATTTTTCTCTAAAGAAGAACTTGATGAGCATTTACAAAACCTTGAAGAAAGAAAAAAACGTGATCATCGAAAACTTGGAAAGCAATTAGACCTTTTTATGCTTAGTGAATATGGTCCCGGTTTTCCATTCTGGCTACCTAATGGAATGATTTTAAGAAGAGAACTAGAAAACTTCTGGTACGATGTTCATATTAAAGAAGGATACAAACTCATCCAAACTCCAATTATGTTAAACAAAGAGTTATGGGAAGTATCCGGTCACTGGTTTAATTACCGCGAAAATATGTATATTTCCGAGATTGATGATATGGAATTTGCAATCAAACCAATGAACTGTCCGGGAGGAATGCTTGTCTATAAACGCGATATCCATTCCTATAAAGATTTTCCTTTAAAGGTTGGAGAATTGGGTCTTGTTCATAGACATGAAGCTAGTGGTGCTTTAAACGGTCTTTTTAGAGTAAGAAACTTTACTCAAGATGATGCACATATCTTTATGACTGAAGATATGATAGTCAATGAAGTAAAAGAACTAGTCAGATTGTTTGAATACATGTATTCAATCTTTGGTTTGGAATACCATATTGAATTATCTACTCGACCTGAAGAAAAATATATCGGTGAAATTGCAACTTGGGATAAAGCTGAAAAAGCTTTAGCCGATGCGCTTGAGTCAATCGGTAAAGAATATAAAGTTAACCCTGGTGATGGTGCATTTTATGGACCAAAACTAGACTTTAAACTTCGTGACTCCATGAAAAGAATTTGGCAATGCGGTACTATTCAGTTAGACATGAATTTACCAGAACGATTTGATTTAACTTATATTGATTCAAACGGAGAAAAGAAAAGACCAGTTATGCTTCATAGAGCTTTATATGGTTCGATTGAAAGGTTTATCGGTATTTTAATTGAACATTATGGAGGAGCGTTCCCAACTTGGATGGCTCCGGTTCAAGTTAAAGTTATTCCGGTGAACAATGATTATCATCTAGACTTTTCTAAAAAATTGTTTACTAAATTAATGGAAAACAAAATTAGAGTTGAGATGGATGAACGAGATGAAAAACTAGGATATAAAATTAGAGAAGCACAAACTAAAAAAATACCTTATCAACTAGTTGTTGGTGATAAGGAAGTTGAAAGCGACGAAGTAACATATAGAAAATACGGTGAACAAGAACAAACAACTGTTAAAGTTGATGAATTCATTAGTTTAATTTTAAAGGAAATCCAAGAAAAGAAATAAGGAAAGGCGTTTAGCCTTTCCTTAGTTTTTTTATTAATTCAAAATCCGGATCGATATAGATTGTTTTTTGATTTGTATAACTAACATATGAACCAAATTCCCCTGGTATCTTTTTCACATATTTTATTTTTGTGTAATCTATCGGGACAGAACTTGAATTCTTGCTTTTAGAGTAGTAAGCAGCTAAATTGGCTGCGGCTCTTATTGTCGGTTCTTTTAAGTCTTCATTGCTTAATACCACAACATGAGAACCGGTTTGTTTTTGAACATGGAACCATAAATAATCTTTCTTTGCAAGTTTGTGAGTTAGATAATTGTTTTGAATATTGTTTTTGCCTACTGCTATTTGGACATTTAACTCATCAATATAAATGTCGTAATTTGGTGATTTGATTTTATTCTTCGATTTTTTCTTCGGCAAATACTTATTATTAATAAGTTCTTCTTGAATTTCTTCTAGGTCTTTAATATTGTAATTTTCATCAATCTGATTTAATAAGTCTTCAAAATAACTAATCTCTTTTTTTGTTAATTCAATCTGTTTATTGATATGCGTTATCGCAATCTTTTGCTTTTTATATTTAGCATAATATTTATTAGCGTTATCAATTGGACAAGACATGCGGTCAATTTCGATTTCAACCTCTTTATCAAGCTCATAACTGAAAAGTTTGACTTCTGTTTTAGTCTTATCAATCAGATTATTATTTTGCAAGAGCAAATCTCCTTTAATCCGATTTATCTGATTATTTTCGGCTTCATGCAAATCTTTTGACAACTTTTCTAGTTTATGTTTATCTTTATCTAAATTATTCTTTACAAAAGTATGTAGGTATTTATGAATTTGTTTTACTCGGTCAAGACTTGAGGCTTCATTAAATTGATTTTCTAAAAGCGAAGATAATGAATCAAAATGTTCTTTATCTTCACTAAAAATATCTAAGTAATAAAAATATTTTCCAGATTTGGTTGGTAAAACATCGCTATTATAGATGTCAAGAAACGCTTGATAAAATAAGTTATCATTAAAATTAACTTTTTCAATAATATGTCTAGCAATTAAAGGTGACATACCTTTGATATTTTCAATTATTGTTTTGTAAGAAATATTCTCACCTTTAAAAAATTCTTCAATCTTCACTAAATCATGTGGATCAATTCGGTTATCTTTAGGAAGTTCATACTTAAGACCATTAACAATAATTCGGTCGATATTTTCAAAAGGGTGAATATGTTTATAAGCATTGATAATTACCCGATTTTCATCCAAAACAATAAGGTTTGCGTATCTACCGAACATCTCTATAACAACAAAATAATCTGTTAAGTCCCCAATATCATTTCTGTTGTTAACTTTTATTTGAATGATACGATCAGAGTTCAAGGATTCGATTTTTGTTATTATTCCCTTTTCAATATACTTTCTAAGAAACATACAAAAACCACCTGGAGTAACGAAGTTAGAATATTTTTCTTTAACCAAATGAACACGTGCTAAAGCAGTTGATAATGAGATATAAAGGTTCTCATTATTTAACGAAAACAAAAAATCAGCTTTCGCTAATTGTGAGATTTTATTTATACGTCTATTAGTAAGCTTTTCATTTAATTCTTTTCCTAAAAATTCTATAAATCTTCCGTCTACGCTCATATTATCACCTGCACTTATTATAACATAGTTTAAAAAGAAAAAAATAATTTTACTATTTAACGGTTTTATGTTATGATATAGAATAATAATTATTGCTTATTTTCTAAGGAATGGGGGGATTATTCTGAAACTTAACGAGCGCGGCCTCTTAGTTATTATTTCTGGGCCATCTGGTGTAGGAAAAGGAACAATTAGAAAAGCTCTGTTTGAAATTCCTGACAACAATTTTTGTTATTCAGTTTCAATGACGACAAGAAAACCTCGGATAGGTGAAGTTGATGGTATTGACTACTTTTTTGTGACTCGAGAAGAGTTTGAGAAAAGAATCAAAGCCAATGGTTTCCTTGAGTACGCTGAGTTTGTTGGCGAGTATTACGGTACCCCTATTGATTACATTGAGAAAATGATGGAAAAAGGAAAAGAAGTAATAGTTGAAATTGAAGTAGAAGGTGCTTTACAGGTCCGTGAAAAAAATCCTGAAGCCGTCTTCATTTTTATCGTTCCACCATCAAGACAAGCTTTAATTGAACGACTAAAAAATCGGGGAACAGATAGCCCTGAAACAATCATGAAAAGAATTGAAAAAGCCGAAAGAGAATTTCATTTAGCTTATAAATATGATTATATCGTTGTTAACGATGAAATCATTAACGCAGCTGATAGAATCTATGCTATAATTAGAGCGGAACATGCTAAAACCGAAAGATCTATTCATAGGTATTATAAACTCCTGGAGGGGAAAGAATGATTAAAGATAAACACGATTTAAACCAAGAAAAATTAATGGAATTGAAAGAACAATTATTAAATAATAAAGACGAATCACAAGAATCAAGCAAAACTAGTTCTAAAGCCAACACAAAATACGATCCTAAACAATTTAACTTTGAACAATATTCATACGGAGACTATGAAACTGGTGAATTAGTATTTGATAATGAAGAAGATGAATCTCAAAACAAACAAACTAATCATGAAGGGTTACGTTATCCTTCAATTGATAAATTGTTAGAAGTTGTAGACTCAAAATACAAATTAGCTTATATCGCAGCTAAAAGAGCTAAAATAATTAAAAACGATAACTATTCTTCGGTAAATAACAAATGCGTTAAAGCCGTAGGTATGGCGTTAGAAGAAATTCTAGCCGGAAAAGTTACAGCTAAATTCTAAGAAACAGCCTCGGCTGTTTTTTTTAATCTTTTAAATTTTAAGCCTTAAAAATTCTATTTATTATGTTATAATAAAATAGTTATTGGAGATGATATTTTGAGTCAAACTAAAGCATTGCTAGAAACCTTAGATTTGCAAGATAAGGTAATTGAAGAATATTGTGAAATAGAGACGGTTGAAGTAGACAAGATAAGTGATACTTGGACCTTTTTCTTAGTGTTTGAACGGGTAGTTCCTATTTTGCACTTCCGAAATTTCATCAACAAACTGTATAATCTACCGATGATTTTTCCTAGTGTAAAGGGAATTGATTATAAAGTTAAATTTTTAGACATTGAAGGCGATCTTCTAGACTATTATGATTTTGCGATTGATTTAATAGCAAAAGAAGATAAAAGAGTTTTGCCCTTAAAAGAATATGATAAAGATTTAGATGAAAATATTATTAAAGTGTATATTCCTAAAGATGCTGTATCCCCACAGATGTATCGAGAAAAAATTGAAGAACAAATGTTAAAACTTGGTTTTGATGTGGAAATAAATATTGAGATTGATGACCAAAGAGAATCGATCGAAGAAGAAATTAAGAAAACTAATGAATTGTTCGTTAAAGAAAGTAAAGATCTACTTAATTCAAATGAAGTTAAATACATTACTTTAGGACACACAAACGATTTTGAGGACTTTACGGAAATTTCTTCAATACCGAAAACTGAAATTGAGTTTGAGGAATTTAAAGAAAGAAATCAAGGTAAATCAATAATCTTTGTAGAAGGTATCGTGGTCGAAAACGAAATTAATGATTCGAATAATAATTCAAGCGTGAAGTTAATTGTTACTGATGGTGTTGATAGTGTATATGTTACAAAAAGAAAGGCAAAACCTACAGATTTGGATTTCTTCAAAGAGATTGAAATTGGCATGGGAATCAAAGCTAAATGTTATGCGCAATTTGATAATTTCTATAATGAAGTAACATTAACCATTCTTAACATCGCTCACTCAGACGCAATTGTCGATAATAACAGAAGAGACGATAACTACGAAAACAAAAGGGTTGAGCTACATTTACATACAAAAATGTCTGCCCTTGACGGAGTTAATAATATTGAAGATTATGTTGATCGTGCCATTCATTACGGACACAAGGCAATCGGTGTAAGTGACCACGGTTCGGTTCAATCATTTCCAGCGATGGAAAAACATATTAAAAACAAACCGATTAAACCAATTTATGGTTTAGAAATGGTTTATGTCAACGATGAAGAGATAACGATAACCAGAGGAGATCATACCGGATTATTATCAGAAACTACATATGTTATTTTTGACATTGAAACAACTGGCTTATCTATAAATTACGATACTATAATTGAAATCGCCGGGATTAAAGTTAAAAACGGATCTATCCTAGGTGAATTTTCTGAACTTATTGATCCTGACATGACAATCTCAAAATTTACTGAGAATTTGACTCATATCAATAATGCGATGTTAAAGGGTCAAAGAAAAATTAAAGAGGTTTTAAAAGATTTTCATGAATTTTCCAAAGACTGTGTTCTTGTGGCTCATAATGCTGATTTTGATGTTGATTTCTTGTTCCACAATTATCGTGAGTTGGGAATCGATAATAAAATCAATCCATCGATTGATACCTTAATGTTGGCTAAAGTTTTAGTGCCAGATAAAACTCGCTATGATTTAAAGAGCATGTCTCGTTATTATAAAGTAAGTCTCGATGGACACCACCGAGCAATAAATGATACAAAAGCTTTATTCGAAATCTTTTTACATATGATTAAACAACTTAGAAAAGACGGTTTCAATCGCTTCCAAGACTTAAATTTAATAATTGACAGAAAAGAAGTATATAAATACCCTTATCCAAAGCACATTAACCTTATAGTTAGAGAACAAGTTGGTCTAAAGAATTTATATCAAATTCTATCTGAAGGATTAACTACATATTACGATCGAGACGCAAAAGTCATTAAAAGTTATCTCGACAAACA
Organism: Tenericutes bacterium HGW-Tenericutes-5; assembly: GCA_002839125.1. Lineage (GTDB taxonomy): Bacteria > Bacillota_I > Bacilli_A > Izemoplasmatales > Hujiaoplasmataceae > UBA2289. The sequence goes on along the minus strand of PGXI01000040.1, from coordinate 5,094 downwards.
TCGAACTGGTTTATTAGTATCTAGTGGTTGTTTCAATTCGAACTTTTTTGATATAGCGATTAACAAAACAAGACGTGAACTTGTAAAAGAAGCGAAGTATTATGACTATTTAGAAGTTCAACCGTTGAGTTATTTTCGTTTCATGGAAACGGAAACACCAAACTGGAAAAATGTAATCCAAAGAGTTATTAAGAAGATAGTTGAAGTCGGAAAAGAATTAAATATTCCAGTTGTGGCGACTGGCGACGTTCATCATCTTGATCCAAGTGACTTTAAATATCGTGAAATCATGATTAACACACCATTAGTTGGTGGTGGAGGTTTCCACGATTTATATAGTAAAGAATTTAAGCCTAATCAATATTTTATGACCACAGAAGAGATGATGGAAGAGTTCTCATTCTTGGGTTCAGACCTAGCCTATGAAATAGTTGTCAAAAATTCACAAATGATTGCTGATATGATTGAAGAAATAACCATCATTCCTGACGAGTTATACGCTCCTACAGATGAATTTTTGGCTGAACAAGGAGTTCCATCAATTAAAAATAAGGTAGTTTCAATGGTCAATGATCGAGTTCATAAAATTTATGGAGATTTACTACCTGAAATTGTCAAAGCCAGAGTAGATAAAGAACTTCATTCAATCATTGAACATCACTTTTCAACTATCTATTATATCTCGCATCTATTAGTTAAAAAATCTTTAGATGATGGATACTTAGTAGGTTCAAGAGGTTCGGTGGGTTCTTCATTCGTAGCTACATTAATGGGGATTACTGAGGTTAATCCATTACCACCACATTATGTTTGTCCAAAATGTCATTTCCATGCTTTTAAGAAGACTGAAGAAGAAAAACAAGCGTATGGTGAAAATGACTTTGAAAAAGAGTATAGCGACATCTTTGATAACACCGATTGCGGTTGGGATTTACCAAAGGTAGATTGCCCTATCTGTAATACAAAACTAATAAGAGATGGACATGATATTCCTTTTGAGACCTTCTTAGGATTCAAGGGTGATAAAACTCCAGATATTGACTTAAACTTCTCTGGAGAATATCAAAGTGAAGTTCATGAGTATATTAGAAAATTATTTGGCGTAAATTACGCTTTTAGAGCAGGTACAATCGGTACTTGCGCAGCGAAAACCTCTTTTGGTATGGTTAAAGAATACTATTCGAAACTAAATGCTAAAAGAAAGAAACAAGGCTTAGAACCTATTGTGGTTAGACACGCAGAAATCGCAAGACTCGCAAAAGGAATTGAAGGAGCTAAAAGAACTTCAGGTCAACATCCTGGTGGTATTGTCGTTGTTCCTAATAATAGAAGTATCTATGATATTACCCCAGTTCAATATCCTGGTGATTCAAAAGAAACAAATTGGAAAACAACTCATTATGAATACCATTCATTCGAAAACAATTTATTTAAATTAGACGTATTAGGTCATGACGACCCAACGGTTATTAGATACTTAATGGATTTAGTCAAAGAAAACCCAAAAGATTTCCCATTTGACAATCCTAATGATATTCCAGTAGATGACATTGATGTTTACCGAATGTTGTCTGGAACGGAAGTATTAGGTCTAACAAGCGATGATATCATGTCTGATGTCGCATCATATGGAATCCCTGAATTAGGTACTAGCTTCGTTAGAGGCATGTTATCGGAATCAAAACCAAAATCGTTTGCTGACCTTGTAAAAATATCTGGTCTTTCTCATGGTACTGACGTTTGGTATGGTAACTCTCAGTCCCTGGTTTTAGGAAAGAATCGCGACTTTGGCAAAGTTGATTTTAAAGACGTTATTGGATGTCGTGACGATATTATGGTACATTTAATATCTTACGGTTTAAATCCACATATGGCATTTGAGATCATGGAGTTTGTTCGAAAAGGTAAAGCAATTTCAAATCCAAACAAATGGGCTACATACGCAGATGAAATGCGCAAGTTTAATGTCCCTGAATGGTACATTTGGTCATGTTCTAAGATTAAATATATGTTCCCAAAAGCTCATGCGACCGCTTATGTTTTAATGGCGATGCGAATTGCCTGGTTTAAACTATATAAACCAATCTATTTCTATTCCGCTTACTTCTCAAAACGAGCTGAAGCCTTTGACGTTGATGTTTTATATGGCGGTGAACAATCAATCATCGAGAAAATCACGCAAATAAAAGCATTAGGTAAAGATGCGTCAAAACGCGAACAAGATCTTCAGACAGTTCTAGAAATTGCTTTAGAAATGGTAAAAAGAGGTTTCTCATTTAAACCGATTGACTTATATAAATCTGAAGTTAAGGATTTTGTAATATCAGATGACAAAAAATCACTTATATTACCTTTTATTGTAATTGATTCTTTAGGCGAAAAGGTTGCACAATCAATTGTGGATGCTCGGAAAGAAAGAGAATTTATATCGAAACAAGATATTAAAGATCGTGCAAAAATATCATCAGTTTTATTTGAAAAATTAGAAGATTTAGGTGTATTTGATGGTATGATTGATAAAAATCAAATTTCTATCTTTGATTTTTAATCATTCTTCATACAATCTTCATAATTTTGTATTATAATATTATTAACATTTAGGAGGAACATAAAATGAGAATGGGTAGTTCAAATCCGGTTTTCAAACAAGCTAGTTCATACGCTTATGTTAGCGATAGACCGGTAACTTATGCAAATGTAGCAATCAAAACAATAATTTTAATTACAATAGCAGCTTTATCAGCTTATTTTACAATTACTAATTTAGTAGTTGCCGAAGGTTTTTCTTGGGGCTATATAATTGGAGCGATGATTATAGCATTTATTTCAGTAATAATCGGATCTAGATCTGTTAGATTAGCACCGATATTTGGCGTAATCTACGCCGCTGCGGAAGGTATGATTTTAGGGATAATATCTTTACTTTACGCTTCTTATTATGAAGGAATTGTACCAACTGCTTTAGGAACAACTTTCATTGTATTTATAGTAATGCTATTACTATTTTCAACCAATATTATTAAAGTTAACCAAAAGTTTGCATCTTTCTTAGTAGTTGCTTTAATCAGCGTTATCATAATGAGCTTACTTTCAATATTCTTTAACTTAGGAAGTTTATATTATGTAGTAGTTTTCGTATCTGCTGCGTTATCAGCTTTCTTCCTTTTATGGGATTTCCAAAGAATCAAAGACTTTGTTGATTCGGGTGCAGATGAAAGAGTAGGCTGGATCTTATCTTTAGGGCTTATGGTTACTGTAGTTTGGATTTACGTTGAAATGTTAAGATTACTGGCAATAACTTCAAGAAGATAACTTTTAATATTTGCTTTAAAATAAATATTTGTTATAATATAGTTAATATGATGATAAAGCACTAGTAATTAGGTAGTTTAGATTCCAAGAGAAAAATGCATTTCGCTGTGAGCATTTAGTCTAAATCTAATGAATTCAGCTTTTGAATGGGACCAATCATCCCCGTATACCTTGCGTTATAAGGGTTAAAAAGTGCCGATATTCTCGGAACTAAGGTGGTACCACGGTTAAACATATAATCGCCCTTTTATTGATTAAGGGCGATTTTTTTATTTATAGGAGGAAGACTAATGGAAACAAAATTAACGAACTTAGTTTTATTAGCAGAAGCTGAGATTAAAAAATGTAAAACAATCAATGAATTGCTAGATATAAAGGCAAAATATTTGGGAAAGAAGAGTGAATTCAACGTCTTAATGCAAGACATGAAAAATTTACCCAATGACCAAAAGCCTTTAGTTGGTAAACTTATAAATGAAGCGAAATCTAAGATTTCAGCTTTATTAGACCTACAAAAAGAAATAATTGATGCGACAAAAATCAATGAGATGTTAAAAGCGCAAACTATCGATATCAGTTTACCGGGAAAAAGTATAAATCTAGGCCATAAACATATATTAACTAAAACTGTTGAAGAGATAGAAGACATTTTTATTGGCTTAGGCTATGAAGTAAAAGAGGGACCAGAAGTTGAATCTGATCTTTATAATTTTGAAATGCTAAACTTACCAAAGGATCATCCAGCAAGAGAAATGCAAGATTCTTTCTATATCACTGAAGAAACATTATTAAGAACTCATACCTCACCGGTTCAAGTTCGAAGTTTGTTAGCGAATGCAGACCATAAACCATTAAAAATAATTTGTCCAGGTGTTGTATACCGGAAAGATGATGATGACCAAACGCATTCACATCAATTTATGCAAATTGAAGTTTTGGTAGTAGATGAAAAAGCAACATTGGCCGACTTAAAAGGTACTCTTTTATTATTAGCTAAAAAATTGTTTGGTGAAAACAGAGAAATTAGACTTAGACCATCATATTTCCCTTTTACTGAGCCATCAGTTGAAGTAGATGTTAGCTGCTTCAAATGTAATGGTGTCGGTTGTTCAATGTGCAAAAACACTGGATGGATTGAAATACTAGGTGCCGGTATGGTTAATAACAATGTGCTTAAAGCAGCTGGTTATGATCCGGAGGTTTACCAAGGTTTCGCTCTAGGAATGGGAATTGAAAGAATTGCAATGCTTAAGTATGGAATTGATGATATAAGATTATTATACACAAATGATCTTCGCTTCAATTCACAGTTTTAAGGAGGATTATTTATGAAAATATCCCTTAATTGGTTAAATCAATATTTCAGTCAAGATATTGATCCCAAAATATTAGTAAAGAAATTTAATTTAATGAGTCAAGAAGTAGCGGGTTTGAAAAAACTCGTTGATATTGATGGCTTGGTTATCGGACATGTAAAATCTTTGAAAAAGCATGAAGATGCAGATAAATTAAGCGTTTGTATAGTTGATGTCGGCGATGAAGAATTACAAATCATCTGCGGCGCTCCTAATGTTGCCGAAAACCAAAAAGTTATCGTCGCAAAATCCGGTGTTGTTTTACCAGGCAATTTCAAAATAAAGAAAGCCAAAATTAGAGGTGTTGAGTCAAATGGTATGATTTGTTCTTTAGCAGAACTTGGAATTCAGGAATTTGATTCATCAGAAAAAGGTATCTACGTATTAGGTGATGATGCATTAGTTGGTAAAGATCCGCTTGAATACC
>PGXI01000039.1 GCA_002839125.1 Tenericutes bacterium HGW-Tenericutes-5 | reverse complement strand
TTATATAACCTTGGTGATGTTTTGTATGATGAATCTCCATTGTTTTCGCATCGATATAAGGTTCCAATGCATCATATTTATAAGATAGTTCTGGTAAAATGTGTTTCATTATATAATCACTCCTTCATATTTGTTTGTACCCTAATTATCTCACAAATCGCAATGTATTTCAAAGCATATGCTCACTAGATGCTTTCCGAGAAATATCGTTCATATATATTATTATATCTGTAAGATTATGATATAATATTTAAAGGTGATAACGTGAAAGAATTGATACTGAATAATCTTAATGAACAACAGGTTTTGGCTGTTAAGACTGTACATGGACCAATTATGGCTGTAGCGGGTGCCGGCAGCGGTAAAACACGCGTTCTAACAAGAAGAATTGCTTATTTAATCGAAGAAAACGGAATTTTTCCTGGCAATATATTAGCTATTACATTTACTAACAAAGCTGCGGAAGAGATGAGAAAAAGAGTTGGAAAACTTCTTGATAGTTCTGTTGAAGGAGCTTGGATTTCCACTTTTCACGCTATGGGAGCGAAAATACTACGTAGTGAAATACATAATTTAGGATATACACGTGATTTTCAAATTATTGATGATGAAGACAGCACAATTATTGTAAAAAACCTTATGAAAGATCATAATTATGATCGAAAAAACTTTTCACCTAAGATAACATCAAATTTATTTTCTGCTATAAAAGGTGGGCATACTTCAATTAACGGAATAGGTGAACCAATAAGATCGATGGTTATTCAACTATATCCTTTGTACAATAAGTATTTGAAAGATAATAATTTAGTTGATTTTCAAGACTTGTTGGTCTTGATTCTTGATTTATTCAAACAGTTTCCAAAAGTTTTAAAGAAGTATCAAGAGAAGTTTGAATACGTTTTGGTTGATGAATTTCAAGATACTAACAATTTGCAATATGAAATAGTAAAGTTATTATCAATAAATCATCGCAATTTATTTATCGTTGGCGATGAAGATCAAAGTATCTATGCTTTTAGAGGCTCCAATATTGAAAATATTAAGAAGTTTATGAGTGATTTTCCTGAGTATAAAACAATATTACTGAATCAAAATTACCGATCAAGAGATAATATTTTAAAAGCTGCTAATTCAGTAATAAAAAACAATAAAAATAGAATAAAGAAAGAATTATTTTCTAGTTTGGGATCGGGAGATAAGATAACTTTTTTCAAAGCAGGGACAGATGAAGAAGAAGCATATTATGTATTCGACAAGATTAGAAGTTTTTGGAAAGACGGCGACAAGTTAAACGATATCGTAATTCTTTACCGAAATAACGCTATGAGTAGAAGATTTGAAGATATATTTTTGAAGTTCAATATCCCACATCGCGTAATTGGTAACATCTCATTTTATAAGCGTAAGGAAATTAAAGACATTATAGCTTATTTGCACCTTGTTATTAACATGGGTGATGATTATTCTTTTTCACGCGTTTATAATACTCCAAAGAGAGGAATCGGCAACGCAACATTTCAAAAGATTGTCGAAGAAGCAGAACTCAATAACATTAAACTATTCGATTGCATTGGCGAAGAGAGCGATATAATAAAAGGAAAAAGTAAGCAAGCAATGATAGAATTCAAGAATTTGATTTTATCCTTGAAAGAAAAAATCAATCAAAGATCTTTACTTGATACATATGATGAGCTTATTGAAAAGTCTGGATATAAAGCTATGTTAGAAAATGATGATGCAACTCTAGATAAAAGTTTTCAGTCAGAAAGAAGACTTGACAATCTTAATGAGTTTAAAAGTCTTATTATGGAAAAGATAGCTGGATATGATATTAATTTTACTAATTATGAAATTTTAGTCAATTTATTAAACGATTTAGCATTACATGAACAAGCGCAAGAAATCGATGAACATGGAGAGTATGTAAACCTTATGACAGTGCATGCGGCCAAAGGTTTAGAATTTAAATATGTTTTTATAACTTGTTTGGAGCAAACTCTATTTCCGTCTAGTCAAAGTTTAATGGATAGGTTTGATGTCGATGAAGAAAGAAGATTGTTTTATGTCGCGCTAACAAGAGCTAAAGAACAGGTTTTCTTAACAAACTGTCAAACAAGATTCATGTATGGTAGATATATGACTAATTTGGATTCTCAATTTATCGAAGAGATACCTGAAGAGTTTATTGAAAGAAAAGGAATGTATCAACCGAGAAAAGAAGTTTATGAAAAACCAAAACATCGTAAAGTTTTAGAAATGGATGAAGAGCTAATAACTTATCAACAAACAGTTAAAAATGTTAGTGTTGGAGATAAGATAATGCACAAAACATTTAATAAGGGTGTTGTTGTTTCAATAGAAGATGACAAAATCAGGGTAGCTTTTCCAAGTCCAATTGGCATTAAGATTTTAATTAAAGATCATCCAAGTTACGAGGTGGTGAAATAATTATGGAAATAAAGAATCGTATTGAAGAACTTAAATCGTTATTGAATAAGTATAGTTATGAGTATTATGTATTAGATAGCCCAAGTGTAACGGATTATGAGTTTGATAGATTAATGAAAGAGTTAATTAAACTAGAAAATGAATATCCAGAGTATAAAACACAAGATTCTCCAACCCAAAGAGTTGGAGGAGAAGTAAGTGAAAAATTTGAGAAGGTCAGACATGACATTCCAATGCTTTCTTTAGATAATGTTTTTAGTTATGATGAGTTAAGAGATTTCGATAAAAAGATCAAAAAGGCCGTAAACAGATATACTTTCACTGTTGACTTAAAGATTGACGGATTATCAGTTTCTATTAAATATGAAAACGGATACTATAAAAGAGCCGCTACTAGAGGTAACGGAATTTTGGGTGAAGATATAACTGAGAATGTTAAAACCATAAAATCAATACCGTTAAAAATTGATTTTGACGAACCACTTGAAGTAAGAGGCGAAATCTTTCTAAGTAAGAAAAACTTTAATCGAATAAACGAAGAAAAACTAAGGTATAATGAAGAACCTTTTAAGAATCCGAGAAATGCGGCGGCTGGAAGCATTAGGCAACTTGATCCTAAAATTGTTGCCAAAAGGAATCTTGATGTTTTTGTTTATTACGGATTCGGTTTAGATAATCAAAATCATTTTGAAATTATTCAAGAATTAAAGAAAATTGGTTTTAAAGTAAATGATAATACAGTATTCTGTCAAGATATCGAGGAAGTTATTAAGTTTATTGAAAGAGTTAAAGATTTTAAAAATCAATTGGATTATGAAATTGATGGTGTGGTAATCAAAGTAAATGAACTAGATTTGTATAATGAAATTGGTTATACTTCAAAGTTCCCTAAATGGGCTACAGCATTTAAGTTTCCGGCTGAAGAAGTTGAAACAGTATTAGAAGCAATTGATTTTCAAATTGGTAGAACTGGAGTAGTAAAACCGGTAGCTAAACTTAAACCAGTTATGATATCTGGTTCTTTAGTTTCTAGAGCAACTCTTCATAACGAAGATTTTATCAATGATAGAGATATTCATATTAAGGACTATGTAGTTGTTAGAAAAGCCGGCGAGATAATCCCTGAAGTTTTAAGAGTGGTTAAAGAGAGAAGAACCGGTAAAGAACAAGCCTTTGAAATGATAAAGAATTGTCCAATGTGCGGAACCGAACTCATTCGTAATACATCAGAAGCTGATTATTATTGCGTAAATCCTAATTGTGAAGCAAAGCATTTGGAAGGTTTAATTCATTTTGCTTCAAGAGAAGCTTATAATATTGATGGTTTAGGCGAAGCGATTCTAACTGAATTTTATAATGATGGATATATCAGAAATATTGCGGATATATTCAAGTTAGAAAACCATCGAAATGAGTTAATCAAAAAAGAAGGGTTTGGCGAGAAAAGCATTGATAATTTACTTAAAGCAATTGAAATTTCAAAGTCTAATAATCTCGATAAGTTATTGTTTGGACTAGGCATTAGACATGTTGGGGCTAAAACAGCTAAAGTATTGGCTCAAAATCATCATAATCTTTTTGATTTTCTAGATGTCTCCATTGAAGAACTGGGATCTATTAAGGATATTGGTGAAGCAACTTCAAATTCTGTATATCAATATTTCCATAAACAAGAGATGATTGATATGTTGAATGAGCTAGAAGCGCTTGGGGTTAATACGATATATGAAGATGACCGAATTTCAAATTCTGGTATTTTTACGGATAAAACATTTGTAATTACCGGAACTTTGGAAGGTTATTCTCGAAATGAAGCTAAAGCAATTATTGAAAGATTCGGAGGGAATGTAAGTTCAGCCGTTTCAAATAAGACAGATTTCGTTTTGGTTGGTGACAGTCCGGGATCGAAATACGATAAAGCTATTAGTTTAGGTGTGAAAACAATCAATGAAGCAGAATTTGTAGACATGATAAAGAACGGGTGATAATTTGAGTGATTATATTACTATAAAAGGTGCTAGAGAGAATAATTTAAAATCAATAGACCTTGAATTTAAAAAAAATCAATTAATTGTTATGACAGGTCTTTCCGGTTCAGGAAAGACCAGTTTGGCATTTGATACTATATATGAAGAAGGAAGAAGAAGATACGTCGAATCGTTGAGTTCTTATGCTAGACAATTTCTTGGAAATATGGAGAAACCAGATGTAGATGTTATTGAAGGTTTGTCTCCGGCGATATCGATAGATCAGAAAACCACATCTAACAATCCAAGATCAACTGTAGGAACAGTTACGGAGATCTATGACTATGTTAGATTGCTTTTTGCAAGAATCGGTAGAGTATATTGTCCTACTCATAAAATTGAAATAAAATCTCAAACGATACAAGAGATGACTAATAAAGTTTTAGAGAATGACGGTGAAAAGCTTGTTATTTTAGCGCCAATCGTAAGAGGTAAGAAAGGTACGCATAAAAATATTATTGAGAATTTACGAAAAGATGGATATACAAGAGTAAGAATCAATAAAGAAGAACATGAGTTAGATGAAGATATAAAATTAGAAAAAAATCTAAGGTATGATATCGATGTTGTGATAGATAGAATCATAGTTAAAGAGAGTGCAACATCAAGATTATATGACTCGTTAGAAGTAGCTTCAAAACTTGGAGAAGGACATGTAAAAGTTTTAGTAAAAGGTGAAGAGCAATTATTTAGCGAACACTTTGCTTGTCCTATTTGTGGATTTACCGTACCAGAACTAGAACCGAGATTATTCTCTTTTAACGCTCCTTATGGAGCTTGCGAAACTTGTGCAGGATTGGGATTTAAACGAAAAGTTGACCCGAATATCTTATTGCCAGATCAAGGTTTGAGTTTAAGAGAAAATGTATTTAGAAAATATGCAAATATGGACTCGCTATATTATCAACAAATAGAACAAACCGCTATCGCTATGGATATACCTTTAGATAAACCATTTAGGGATTTGACCGAAAAACAAAAGAATATTATTCTATATGGTACTGATGAACTTATTAATTTCCGCTATATTTCAAGAACTGGCAACATGTATCACAACGCCAAGAGACCTTTTGAGGGCGTTGTTACAAGTTTAGAAAGAAGATATTTAAGTTCTACATCGAAAGCTGTTAGAAATTGGATTGAATCAATGATGAATGATATTCCATGTGATGTTTGTCATGGAAAGAAACTCAATAAAGAAGCTTTATCCGTCTATGTAGATGGATTAAATATCTATGAAATATCAGAATTAAGTATTTTACACTTAGTTGATTTTTTAAATAATATCAACTTAACTGAAAAAGAGTTTGAGATTGCTAAACCAATTATTAAGGAAATGAAGGCTCGATTAGGGTTTTTAATTAATGTTGGGTTAGATTATTTATCATTATCAAGGTTAGCTGGAACTTTATCCGGTGGTGAAGCCCAAAGGATAAGATTGGCAACTCAAATAGGCTCTAGATTAACTGGAGTTTTGTATGTTCTAGATGAACCTTCTATCGGTCTTCATCAAAGAGACAATCGTAGGCTTATAAATACTCTAAAAGACATGCGTGACTTAGGCAACACAATGATTGTTGTTGAACATGACCATGAAATGATTATGGATAGTGACTTAGTTGTTGATATTGGACCAGGGGCGGGTGATCACGGAGGAGAAGTTGTTTTTGTTGGAACGCCAGCAGAGTTGTTGAAAGATGAAAAGTCAATTACCGCAAAGTACTTAAGAGGCGATTACAAAATACCGATACCTAAGAAGAGAAGAGAACATAAGAATGGATATTTACGAGTTGAAAAAGCATCTCAAAATAACCTAAAGAATATTTCTGTCGATTTTCCAATCGGTTGTTTTACCGTTGTGACTGGAGTTTCAGGCTCTGGTAAATCTTCACTAGTAAATGATGTTTTATATACTAATTTAGCAAATTTGATTACAAGAAGAAATGAGACCGCTGGAAAAGTAGAAAGAATTGAAAACTACCAAATATTCGATAAAATAATCGATATAGACCAATCAGCCATCGGTAGAACACCTAGATCAAATCCCGCTACCTATACAGGTGTTTTTGATCATATTCGTGATCTTTTCGCAAGAACAAAAGAGGCTAAACTTAGAGGCTATGATAAGGGTAGGTTTTCTTTTAATGTTAAAGGTGGACGATGTGAACATTGTCAAGGTGATGGCGTTATAAAAATTGAAATGCATTTTATGCCCGATTTATATGTAGAATGCGAAGAATGTCATGGTAAGAGATATAATAAAGAAACATTACAAGTCAAATATAAGGGAAAAACAATAGCGGATATATTAAATATGCGAGTTGAAGAAAGTCTAAAATTCTTTGAAAACCTTCCTAAAATTTATAATCGTTTAAAAACTATTAATGATGTGGGGTTAGGATATATACAATTAGGACAGTCTTCCACAACGCTTTCTGGCGGGGAAGCACAAAGAGTTAAACTTGCCAGCGAACTTTATAAAAAGATATCTAATCATTCGATTTATATTTTAGACGAACCAACTACAGGTTTACACACGCATGATATTAAAAAGCTAATTGAAGTTTTGAATGATATCGTTGATAAAGGAGCCACTGTTATATTAATTGAGCATAATTTAGATGTAATTAAAGTTGCTGACCATATAATAGATTTAGGTCCAGAAGGCGGAGATCGAGGCGGAGAGATTATTGCTTTAGGAACACCGGAAGAAGTTATTGAAAATAAAAAATCTTATACAGGTCAGTATTTAAAGGAAATATTAAAGGCATAAGGATAATATCTCGTAATTTTTAATGAATTATGATATTATAGTTGTATTAAATATTCAAGGGATTTTACTATGGATAAAGATGATAAAGATATAAGAAAAGAGATTGAAGAGTTAGAAAAACTGATTGAGCAAGTTCGTAAACAAAACGAAGAAGAAAAGCAAAAACAAAAGAAGAATTTAGGCCCTAGAGGACCTGTTGTAATTAAAATTAACCTTGGAATGGAATACTCAAGGAACATCTTTGTAAATTTGCTTATTAGTTTTGTGGTTAATTTTCTCATTATTTTTGGCTTGTTTAACTTGATAAATTTTGCGTATATTGCAGATCCGATTTATATTATTTTGATTGCTTTAATATTAACTTTTTATGAGGAGTTATTAAGAAGATATTTAGTTAAGAATTTCATGTCCATTGTAGTGTTTTCTTCAGGCTTGATTTTCTTTTTGATGAACTTAATTTTATTGTATTTTATAGATTTAGTTATTTTTAGAGATCAGTTTTATTTTAATAGTCATTGGGATCCGATTATATTTGTTATGTTTTTGCATTTTGTAAGAACAATAATTAAAATCATATACATAAGAATCGTTAAGCAAATCAATTTAAAGAGATTAAGACGAAGAAGGTGAATTGTATGACATCAGTAACTATTAAAGAAGTTATTGAAGGCTTAAGATTAGAACTTTTAGCTGGTCATGATGGAGTTAGTCGTAAAGTATTTAATCCAGCTTTAGTTAAGCCAGGTATTGAATTAGCTGGAATGTTAGAATTTTATGAGAATGATAGAATCCAAATTATGGGTTCTAAAGAGGCTGCTTTCTTTCATTCTTTGGAGCCTGAGCTTCAAGAAGAAAGAATAAAAGCACTTTTTGAAAAGGACGCTCCAGCCTTTATATTCACCAAGAATGTTGATGTACCAGAAGTCTTTATTCATTATGGTGATATCTATAATATTCCGATATTAAAGAGTTTTTATAAAACTACATCGCTTGTTAGCGAACTTTATTCTTTTTTGCAGGCAGCTTTGGCAGAAAGAACAACCATGCATGGAGTTCTATTAGATATTAATGGTGTTGGTGTCTTAATGACGGGGAAAAGCGGACTTGGAAAAAGTGAAGTCGCCTTGGAACTTATAAGACGTGGCTATATTTTAGTAGCCGATGATACTGTAGAGATATATCAAGTTGAAAAAGGTATTCTTGTCGGAGAAGCTCCGAAGGTTTTAAAGAAGTATCTAGAAATTCGTGGTGTTGGAGTTGTTAATGTAGTTTATTTATATGGTGTTAAATCTTATAGAGAAAAGAAAAGAATATCGTTAATTGTAGAATTACAAAAATGGGATGATGATAATCAAAATTATGACCGTTTAGGATTAAAAGCGGATCGAAGAAAAATCTTTGATACCTACGTATCATATGCAGCATTACCAATTACTGAGGCACGAAACGCAGCTACTTTAGTAGAGGCAGCGGCGTTTGATTATAAGTCTAAAAATTTAGGTTATAATTCAGCTGAAGAATTTAATAAGAAATTGAATGAATATATTAAGTTAAACCAGGAGAATGACAATGAAGAAGATTAGAATCATAATATATGTTATATTTTTTGGGGTGATTTTATTAAATCTATCCGGATGTCAAAATAATATCGAAAATGATGAACCTTATAAGGTGACTTTTGTTGATTATGAAGGGAATGTTTTAAAAGAAATTAATTGTGATGGTGTCGGCGAGTGTGATATAACACCGCCACAATCCCCAGAAGACATAGGTCAAAGATATTTTACTAGGTGGTCAGTTTTTGAAAGTGATTTTGATGAAATTAACAAAGATACTGTAATCAAACCAATATATACACTTGATAATAGACTAGTTACTATATTCGGTAGATCAATATATTTTTACTCTTTTTTCATAATGACAGGTATTTTTGTAGCTTTAGGTTTAGGACTTAGAGAAACGAAGAGAACCGGAGTTAAGAAAGATGATTTGATTGATGGATTCTTATGGATTGTTCCGATATCGATTATTGGAGCTAGATTATGGTACGTAATATTTGAACTGGATCAATTTGTTGGCGGAGGATTTTTCCCTTCACTCTTGAGAATGATTGGTTTTTCAAGCGGAACATTAGATTTTTCAACATTTGGTTTATCAGGGCTTGCGATTCATGGAGCCTTTGTAACAGCGTTAATTTGTACTTATTTTTATACTAGGAAAAGGAAGATTGATATCTACAAAGTGTTTGATATTATTGCAGTTGGTTTTATCATCGCACAAGCATTCGGAAGATGGGGTAATTTCTTCAATCAAGAAGCTCATGGTGGTATCGTAGGCGGCGCAGTCAACGGGACAATGAACTTGTCGGTAGATCAACAATTCAATTATCTAAGATATACACTTCACATTCCAGAATTTATCGTAAATAACATGTATATTCAAGAAGGTCTTCACTCATATGCAGTTGAACCTTTCACAGGATATTATCACCCTACATTCTTTTATGAATCTACACTTAACATTTTGGGCTTTGTTGTTATGTTAGTTCTTAGAAGATATAAAAAGATTCATTTTGGCGAATTGTTGGCATTCTATTTAGTTTGGTATGGCGGAGTCAGAATATTTATTGAAACTATGAGAACCGATCCGTTAGTATTTGAAATATTCGGTATGACATTAAAATCTGCGATAGTAACATCTACTTTGATGATATTAGCAGGAATTGGATTATCAGTTTACATAAGAATTAGGCGTAAAGGCATGGATTATTCAACTGTAGATGGTAGTTGGTTTTAAAAAATAGGAGTGATTTAAATGTCTTTTTCCCAACAAGTAAAGACAGAACTGCAAAGTTTAAAACATTTAAGCTGTTGTAATAAAGCTGAATTGTCGGCTATGTTACATATAAATGGCTCAATTGAAAAGAACTCAGAAGGCATAAGTATAGTTTTTCAAACCACTAATAATGCAGTTATTAGAAGATTTATGGCTTTGACAAAAGATCTTTACAAAATTGATTTAACTATATTAAAAAAGCAAATAAAACAGTTGCGTAAACATGATTTGTTTGTTGCAAAAATCACTGAAAAGGTTAATTTCCTTATCAGTGATTTGTCGTTAATAAATGAAGCGTCACTTTTTTTCCAAGATGTAGATTTACGGTTGATTAGTGATGAATGCTGTAAAAAAGCATATTTAAGAGGTGTTTTTTTAGCTTCAGGCTCGATTAATTCTCCTGAAACCAGTGCATACCATATGGAAATTCAATCTTACTCACTACAACAAGCTAAGGTAATTCAAGAATTGTGCAATGAATTTACATTAAACGCTAAAGTTTCTAGTAATAAAAGAGGATACATAACATATGTTAAAGAGGCTGAAAAAATAGCAGATTTCTTAAGAGTTATCGGAGCTAACAATTCATTGTTTGATTTTGAAGATTCTAGGATTAAACGCGATTTTAAAAATTCAATTAATAGAGTAATTAATTGCGATCTCGCAAATGAAAAAAAAGCTATGGATGCAGCTAATAAGCAACTTGAATACATAGATATAATTGAAAAGAAGGCTAAAACTAATTTACCTAAGAGCATTCAAGAGGCTATATTTCTAAGGAAAACTTATCCTGAAGCTTCATTGCTCGAGTTATCATATGTTTCAGTCGAACATTTTGATGAGCAAATATCTAAATCCGCATTAAATCATCGATTCCGAGCAATTAAGGATTTGGCTAATAAAGTGATGATTGAAGAAGGTATGAAATGATAAAGGGTATAGGTACTGATATTGTTGAAAATATCAGAATAGAACAATCAATAGCCAAAAGAGTACTAAATCAAAAAGAATTTGAAATATTTAACCAACTAAAGTTGGACAAAAGAAAACAAGAATTCTTATGTGGTAGATTTGCCGCTAAAGAAGCAATAATCAAAGCTTGTTCTCAAGCGGATATTGAAGTTTTTATGAGAGATATTATCGTGTTAAATGACAATTTAAACCGACCTTATGTTGACAATCCGAAGTTTGAAAATCTAAGAATTTCGATTTCGATTTCACATGAAAAAGATTATAGTGTTGCTTTTGCTATAATCGAATCTTTCGAATAGACATTTAAAATAAAATAAT